>NZ_JAJCGR010000070.1:0-5891 GCF_020553125.1 Blautia sp. MSK20_18 | reverse complement strand
CGAATAAAGAATAACCAAAAATTCCCGCTTTAAATCCTAAATGTCTAAGAAAAAATCATATTATTATTGATTACAAAACCAATAATGGTTATAATATTAAGAAAGGAGACATATGTATTACATTAGAGAAGACGAAGAACAGCGATATGGTCGCAATAAACCAACACAGATTAATCATGCATATATCAATAGTGGAGAGTATAGAAGAAAATTTGACAATCTGACTGACTCAAAAGTTATTAATAAACTTATCTACAAAAATGCAAAGGAAATGTTATTTCATAGAAGTGGAACCATGTTTGAAGATATGTGCTGGGTTAGTCCTACAGAAGAAAAGGTTGTTTATAGAAAAATGGATGAGACCAGGCAGCGAATGATTAGAGTTGATGATTCCATTGCTAAGATATTAAGCAAATATAGCGATTTGATTCCAATACATACACATCCATCCAGTTTTCCACCAAGTCCGGATGATTTCAATTGCCTTCTTAATGCCGGCTATAAGTTCGGCATAATTATATGTCATGATGGCAAGATTTTTACATATTCATCCTTTAGACATGTTGACTTCAGGCTTTGGGATGTCTATATGTCTGATTTAAAAGCAAATGGTTACGATGAATATGATGCTCAAATTGAGGCATTAAAAATATTCAGAGCCGCAAACGATATAATCTTCAAGGAGGTATAAATTATGGGTTATGAGTATCTTGATGAGCAAACTTCTATTCCATGTAATCTGTCTAAAGATGAGCTCAAACAAAAAATAGAAGAAATGCAGATTGAAAAATATGGCCATATTATCACAGTAGATATGGCGCATAAAGAACCAAGAAAAACAATTTATTCTGTAAAGAAAAATGCTTTAGTGTATTGTGACACTGGAGAAAAAGTTGCGTTCTAATGCAAGTAATTAGGCGAGGATGAAATCCTCGCCTTTTGTTTTTTGTTCTACCTTACAAAAAAACAGCACATCGACAGGAAAAATACAAAAAAAACAGCGCCAAAGGCGCTGTTGCTATTCTTTTGCCTCATATATAGTCCAATTAAGATATGGCCCATTACAGACAAAAGCGTGTTTAAGATATTTGTATTGATATGGATATTTTGCAATATACAATTCCAATATTCGTACATATTGCCCATCTGGCCATACGATACATTCATTTTCTGGAATTTTTTCCCCTATAAACTTTAGCTCGCCCTTCTGAAAATATTCTTCATCACGAAGCATAGCATACCATGGACTGTTAGAAAAAACGTAATCATGAAGAGAAAATGTTATTTTGCGTGTCGTAGATTTTAAAGATATTTTATAGTCTGTCAAAAATTCAGGTTGAGTAACAAATTTTACATGTCTTCCTGTTTGTGAATTTTTCTGTTTATTTTTTACGATATCTTTTCCGAAAAATGGAAGGTAATTTGGCGGCAGCTTTAGACCATCAATATCTTTTTCGTAATAAGTAAAATCATCTTTAATAAAGATTAATTCATCGGAATTTGCATATTCATCTATTGTTAATTCATCTGGCATATATTTTAACAATGGCCTGCCATCAACATCATACCTCTGGATTGGAAAAACCGGCCAGGAATCAACTATGCCGCCATCGTCTGCCACGTACAATTCATCTTCCAACAAATCGTAGTCTTTTCCATCCAAATTTAGACTCATCACAGGATTTAAAGGCAAAAAAGTCTTTCTGCCATCATACGATACTAACGACGGGAATAACTCTTCCAGACGCATATTATATCCATTCAGGATTTTTATGATATCTGCCTGTTGTATCTTTCTTTTTCCACATTCATATTCATACAACGTGCTCTCCAGGATATCTAATTCGCATGCCGCTTGGAACCGTGATTGCTTTTTTATCAATGTTCGATAAGCATACAAAATATTAAACAGTATTTTTTTTGCGTTTCCATACCAGACAAACATCCCATCGGAATCAAATTCTCCTTCTATCTTGCAGTTCACATCACATTTCTCTCCCGTATCTTTTTCAGCCTCTGCGGCACAACATATCTCTTCTTTTGTAGTTCCCATTTCATTCATTACCTGATTAACAATGTACATTGGAACCATGCGCTCCCCAGATAGATACCGTTGCATCGACCGACGGGAGCATTTAAACACTGCGGCAGCCTTTGTTGTTGAATATCCGGCGATTTTACAGTATTCATTCAGCAATTTTGTATATTGTCTTTTCTGTATATATTGTGCAATTTCTATTTTACTCTTTTTTGCCCAGACTATTATTTTCTGCATTTTTTTTGTCTCCATTTTTTCTGTTTGCCAGATATTATACAGGACGCGACAAAAAATACAACTGCGCCGGTCTGAAAAATTTTCTTGGTACATCCTCCTCGGCAGCTGCTGATTTACCGGCTTTGTCAGAATCGTCAGCAACTGACGCGGTGAACGTAAGTCTGTCTGAACCAGGAAAACGAACTATTTAATCAGCTGATATTCAAACATCTTATCTTTAATATGTGACACATAGTATTCTTTTAGGATTTAAAGCGGGAATCCTCGGTTATTCTATATCCGAGATGAAAGCGCATAATAAATAAAAATATCGTGTGCGACTTTTTGATAACTCGCCGTTCCGGCTCGTAACCAAGCCTCGCAGAGGCTGACAAGCGAAGCCGTAAGGCTGAGTGCAGTGCACGAACGGGGATTCAGACCCGCGTGTGAAGTTAAAACCGAAACATTTGACCCGCGGGCGATTTTTCGTCGGCCGCGGACTTCCCGTTCTCCGTTAATGTTCAGCTTGAACTCAAACAGTACGCCATTATAAACACCGTCAGAGTTCTCAACAAGCACTCCGTTATTTTCTTGCCATGGAATTCCATAGTTATCAAAGAACGCAATCTGCCCTTCTTTTTCTGTCTTGTATATTTTTTCCATATTTTTTTGCTCCTTTTTCAGCATTTCTTTGTTTTTTGTTCTGCTGTAGGTATGTGGAAAATTGTTAAATGCTGAAATCTTTGCGGATTTTTTTATCCTTTCTTTTTAAAATGAAAAATCCGTTTTTTTCTGGAACAAAAAAAGAGGAAGGCTTACGCCTTCCTCAATATGAAATATGAAAATTTTATGTTTTTTTATTTAAAGTTGCATTTGCTTCCCATCGCCATCCAATTTATGTAGATTCTCAAGTAAATACGCTCTCACCGCAGGATTATCTGTCTTTTTTAGAAAACCTCTAATCATAGACTCTGATAAAAAGCCAAGATTAATAATCATTATGGCTTCTTCAAGTCTGTCTTGGTCTAACAAATGAAAAATCATGCCAGTAGCCCTTTGTTTTAATTTTAACCTGAATCCCTCATCGATTTTATCAACATTATTTTGCTTTAATGCTTCATTATAGATGTGATATCCGATTTCAGTACGAATAGCCTCAGATGGAGCGTACTTATACATGCTGTACATAAGGTTATCAGTTACGCCCTCTTCGTTTATTTTTGCATTGACTTTGGACCTATCGTATTCATCCATCATATTTGGAATGAAAACCTTTCTATCACCAATAGTTAATGTGATAATTCTATACTCAGGATAGTGATAACGATAAGACGTATCCGTGATTTTCAAAATAAAATCAACAGGTATCGTTTTCAGTGTAATGTTTGCGAAATGGTTAGACCTATGAAACCCAAAGTGCTTTAATGATGCAGGAAGAATAAGATGAGTTAACATTTGGCAATTCCCAAAAACCATATTTCCAATATTTTCCAGTCCTTCATTTAACTGTATCGTATTTAATCCGGTTTTATAAAAAACAGCATCTCCGATATATTTAACTTGTGACGGGATTATTACTGAATGAAGGTTTTTGCATCCGTCAAAAATGTCATTTGATAGGCCAAGACATCCAATTTGCTGGATTCCATTCCCAAAATCAATGTGTTGTAGATTACGGCAATCCACAAATGCTCTCCATTCTATTCTTTTCAACGAATCAGGAAGGATTATAGATGTAATAGATTCGCATGACCTAAATGCTTCTGCTTTAATAATTTCAACACCTTCCGGAATTATAATATGCCCTTCGATATCTTTCTTACATCCAGTAATCACGCGCATATCTGAAGTATATGTAATACCGTCGATTTCTTTGAAAAATATATTTTCTTCCATTTTTCAAATTCCTTTCCTATAACTCCAAATTTGTTTTCTTTTTGCTCTGCATCATCTGCACGATATAAGCCGTAATCTCTGGTCTGTCTGCAGCCTTTTCCAGTAATTCACTTAAGGCTTTTTTTGATAAGACATCAAACTGGATAAGCCTTCTTAAGTCTTCCGCTCTTCCCTCTCTTAACAGCCTGAAAGCAATTCCTTTTCCGGACCTTTTCAAATATTCTTTTGCTTTCTGGCTCTGTGTCTTCTCGTACATTTTAATCGCTGTATCCTGCCGTTCAGCGATAGATATAGAGCAGGTGTAGAGTGTGTTAGTCTTATTGCCTTCTCCACTCAATGCCTCAAGAATCATTGACTCTGCAACCTCAACTGATTTCACATGCGCCGGAACAATAAATTCATGCTTTGCAATGCTAAGTTCCACGCAATATGAAGTTTCAGCGAATAATTTCGGTTCTGTAACTGCAGATACCAGTCCATCAATATATCTTTTTGTATATACCTTTGGAATCCGGCGCAGGGCACTTTCTCCTATAGAAGATACACTCTCTGGAATAGTTATCTCTTCCAGTTCATTTATAGCAAATGCATCCTCTCCAATAACGGCGAGACCTTCATTTAAAGTTACCTTTTTTAAATAACAGCCATAAAAGGCAGCGCATCCGATTTCTACTACCTGCGGAGGAATCACAACCTCTTCAAGACCGGAATATGCAAAAACGTCAAAATAGCAACTGGCTCCAATGCGCTTCAGCCCATGTCCAAAATCAACGTGCTTCAACTGCTTACAGTATTCAAAAGCCTGGTCTTCAATCGTCCTCAGTGAATCTGGCATTTTTACAGAAACTATATGGCTACGTCTGAATGCCTGCTGCCTTATCGTCCTGACGCCTTCCGGAATTACCGTTTCGCCACTTCGCCCTTTTGGGCAGAAAAGCAACTCTACCTGAGTCTTGTTGTAAAGAATTCCATCACATGAAGAAAAATGCTTCACTCTATCAGTCGTTTCTATCTGTTTTATCGCTCCACTAAGTTCTATTGGCGATAATTTATCAAGATTCCTGAAATTCGGGTCATCAATAACCAGAGTTTCTGGCAAATGATGGCGGGAAAGCATTGGAATCAACCCTACATCTTTTAAAACCAGCCTTTTTGCTTTGGCGAAATCCAGGCCTGCCTGTATTGCAAATATCTTTTTATCATCCGGAAATACGATTTCTTCCGCTGTTTCGTCAACATCAATTATGATTCCGCCGGCCATCTTTAAGCCACCGTCATACGTCGCTGTTTCCGTAAATTCAGAACCGAAAAACGCATCCTCATGACAGCACTCAACGCAGTCACAATTTACCAGGCGAGCGCTTTTGCATCCTTCAAACGCTTTTGTGCCTATCTGCGATATCCACCTTAAATCAATCTGCGCTGTAGACTCTAAATCAAACACATGCAGCAGCATTCGTTTTGTATCGTCGCGGATTGTTATAAGCATTCTATCACTTGATAAATATTTTTGGTTATGTGATGTCACACGTTTTACATTGGGAAACATCGTGTTCGCGACAAATACCCCACAAGAGCCTTCTTCAATAACCAATTCTTTTATGCCTGGAAACACATAGTTTTTTCTTTTGTCCAAGGTGAACTACTCGGCAATTAAATTACCGAGCATCTGATGTGCGGAGCCTGGGCCCCGTAGATTCAGGGTGGGTCCATACCACCACTACTGTTTTTTACGCAGCTA
>NZ_JAJCGR010000007.1:0-129262 GCF_020553125.1 Blautia sp. MSK20_18 | reverse complement strand
CATACATGCCAGAAGGCATTTATGCCGAAATAAGAGACCTGGTATACAGCCGTGAGCCTATATGGATAATCTGAGGCATAAGTGTCGTGAAGAGCCGTATGCCTGAATTGGGCACGTACGGATCTGTGGGGGATATACCTAGTAATAGGTGTTTCTACCCGACAATTTAGGACTCGTCAGAGGATGGTGATCCTGGTAGACATGAGAGGTTAGTTACGAGAGGTCCTCGCCCACTGCTTATTGCTTTTCGTAACCTCCACAGGGGAGTTACTTGATTCGGTTAAAATATATGTAAATTTTCCACCAAAATATTATTGACGTAAGAAAAACCACATGGTATTTTATTTTTGGAAAAAATGAAAATTATTTTAAAGGCAAACCTGTTGAAAGGCAGGGTCGCAAAGCCAGAAGGGACTAAAGTCAGAAAGTTTGACCATGTCAGCCGGTTGCCACTGTTTCCATATCATCATAATATATGGAAAAGATGTTTGAACAGAAGAGATTCCGATACCTTTTATACTATATAGATGTGTGATTTTAAAGAATATAGTAGGGACACTGGCAGATTTTGGCAGATGTCCTTTTTGTATGCAAAAATGGGTAACGAAACTAGCAGGGACAGGTTTTCTGTATACAGATAAAAGCAGGATGAAGAAGGCATAAGACGGAGAGAGGACTTTTATAAAATGAAAAATTATGAAGACAAAATATATTCCTTAGGTGAGACTGTAACGGGGCAGACACAGGCCATGTCACAGGCCGTACAGAAAACACTGGAAAATAATGGCGGGGTAGGTATAATGACAGGATCTTATGACCAAAACCTGTCTATTTTGTCTGTGGATAATCTGCTGTTGCATAGTACAGGATATACATTCGATACTTTCATGGAACAGACAAAAGGCTCATTGAGAAATTTCTTTTATGACGAGGAAGATATACTGGAGCGAGACCGTTTTTTGCAGCTTCACGGAACAGGGGAAGCACAGATCCTTGCAGCAGACGGTACAGTGAATAATGTACGGCTTTGTAAAGAGGATGCGACAGATGAGGCGGGCAGACAGATCTGGGTTATGTCCGTACAGGTCAACTGGGATCATGTAAATCTGGCACTGCTCAATGAGGCTATTTGTTCCGGCTTCTGGTATTTTGACTGTGACGAAAACAGTGAGATTGTGAATGCAAACTGGAGTCATGAATTTCGAAAAATGCTTGGCTATCATGACACCCTGGACTTTCCGAATAAACTGGAATCCTGGTCAGATCTTCTGCATCCACAGGATAAAGAAAGAGTAATGGTGCAGCTTCAGGCGGCAATTAAGGATAAGACGAACCAGATAAAATACCAGGTAGAGTATCGTATGAGAATGAAGGATAATCAATACCAGTGGTTTCGGGCATCGGCAGAAGTAATACGCCGTCTGGATGGTTCTGCCAGCAGGATTGCCGGGATTTTTATTAACATTGATGGGGAGAAAAAAGAAATCATGCAGGCACAAAAATCTGCTGCTTTCCACCGGGCTTTTACGAAAGCAGATTTGTGTGAGTATTATGTGAATCTGGAAGCGAATACTTTTGATACCTTTAAGGTTGAACCGTCCCTGATGACCGTCTTTGAACAGAGTCATACGTGGGATGAATTGATCCGGCATTTTGTGGATTCCTATGTTGTGGAGACAGATAAGAAGGCGATATCCTCTTTTTACGACCGTGGTTATATTGCAGAAAGGCTGAAGGGGCTGGAAACCGAATTGGCTTTAGAGTGCCGTATCACTCTGAATGGAGAAGAACGATGGGTCCGCAATGTGGTCATACGTGGCGAAATAGAGGATTCAGAATATGCCATGATCTTTCTGCGTGATATCACAGAGACAAAGGTAGAGAGCGCACGGCATCTGCAGATGGCAGCAGATAATGCTTCCATGGAGCAGCTGATCCAGAGCATAGTGCGTCTGGTTGACCGCTTTGTTGTCTGTGATCTGGAAAATGACAGATATGAATTCTACAATCTGAATGGACAGATGATATATAAACCTCTGGGATTTTATCATGATTTTCAGATGCAGGTTCTTGAAAAATATAAGACACTGGAACCATTGGAAGCTATAGATATCCTGATAGCCCCGGATAATATTCGGAAAAAACTGAAAAGTGAAAATGATATTTATAAGTTTGAGTATTGCAGCCTGGATGAAAAGACTTATAAAATCGCTTCTTATATTCCCTTGGAATGGAAGAATGGAAAGCTGGAAAAGGTATTGCTGGCATCCATGGATGTGACACAGGAGAAGAAAGCAGAGATTGAATCCCGTCAGGCACTGATAGAGGCTTACCGGTCCGCAGAAAATGCAAATCGTGCGAAAACAGAATTCCTTTCCAATATGTCCCATGATATCCGGACACCAATGAATGCGATTGTGGGTCTGACAGCAATCGCAGGAGCAAATGTTGAGAGCCAGGACAGAGTCATTGAATGCCTCGGCAAGATCACAGAATCAAGCCGCCATCTGCTGGGGCTGATCAATGAAGTATTGGATATGGCACGTATTGAAAGTGGAAAAATGACACTGGCACAGGAAGATTTCAATCTGTCAGAGCTGGTAGATAATCTTATTACACTTACGAAACCGGTGCTTGATGAACATAAACATAATTTTGATATACACATCAATCATATTGAACATGAGGCTGTCTGTGGTGACAGCTTGAGGATTCAGCAGGTATTTGTGAATCTGATGAGTAATGCGATCAAGTATACACCGGATGGCGGGAATATTATTTTTTCCATAGAGGAAAAGCCAAATGGATTTTCAGAACTTGGATGCTATGAATTTACGATTGAGGATAATGGGATCGGTATGTCACCGGAATTCCAGAAAATCATGTTTGAGCCGTTCAGCCGCGCGGATGACCACCGGACAACCAGAGTCCAGGGAACTGGTCTGGGAATGGCAATTAGCAGAAATATTGTGAACCTGATGAATGGCACTATTAAAGTGGACAGTACCTTGCACAAGGGAACTAAAATCACAGTAACAATTTATCTGGAGCTTCAGGAAAAAGAAAAAGAACAGGACAGAGATCTGATGAATCTGCCGGTCCTGGTTGTGGATGATGATAGGACATGCTGTGAAAGTACAGTTGCAACATTAAAGGAAATCGGTATTATGGGTGAATGGGTTCTCTCTGGCAGGGAAGCGGTTGAGCGCTGTTATGCACGGCATGAGTTGAAAGATGATTACTTTGCTGTTATTTTAGACTGGAAGATGCCGGATATGGATGGCATAGAAACAGCCAGACAGATTCGGAAGCGGATAGGAAAAGAGATCCCCATCATTGTACTGACATCCTATGAATTCAGCGAAATTGAAGAAGAAGCAAAGGCTGCAGGTGTAGATGCTTTTATTGCAAAACCGCTGTTCCGTTCCCGGCTGACGGCAACACTGCGGCAGTTTACTTCAGGAAGAAAAGAAAAAATAGCAAGAAATTATCTGGAGAAGCTGTCAGAATCAGACTACACGGGAAAAAGGATTCTGCTGGTTGAGGATAATGAGTTGAACAGAGAAATTGCTGGTGAAATTTTACAGATGACAGGTGCAAAAGTGGAAACGGCAGAAAATGGGAAAATTGCAGTTGAAAAAGTGGAAGCTTCTCCGAAAGGTTCGTATGATCTTGTTTTTATGGATATCCAAATGCCTGTCATGAATGGTTATGAGGCAACTGCAGCAATCAGGAGCCTTCCGGGTGAAAAGGGAAAACTGCCTATTGTTGCCATGACTGCCAATGCTTTTGCAGAAGATGTACAGCTGGCCAAAAATACAGGCATGAATGGACATATCGCGAAACCGCTGGATATGAATAAGCTGAATGATGTTCTGGAAAGCTGGCTGTAACTGATTTTCATGTGATCACAAAGTATATTACTAGGAACAGAGTGAACAGTAACAGTAACTCAGGTTATGCTGCATAAATCCTCAAATACTCCTTGCAATAAAAAAATACAGCAATTATAATATAAATACAAAAGCCGGATGCGGAGGCTGACTTCTGAAAACAAAGAAAGGAAGTATAAAATGGCGAAAATTTTAATCAGTCCGTCCAAATATTTACAGGGTGCGGGAGAAATGAAGAATCTTGGAACTTATGCTGCAAAGAGCGGAAAAAAAGCGTTGGTTCTGATCAGTAAAGGCGGATATAAAAGAATCGGTAAAACGATCGAAGAGAGCTTTGCTGAGAGTACCTGTGAGGTGGTTTTTGATTATTTTAACGGAGAATGCTGTAACAGTGAGATTGATCGTCTGGTAAAGATCGTAAAAGATGAGCAGTGTGATCTTACCATTGGTATTGGTGGAGGAAAGATCTTTGATACAGCGAAGGCAGTTGCATACTATGCGGGAACACCGGTATTTATCTGTCCGACGATCGCATCTACAGATGCCCCTTGCAGTGCTTTGTCTGTTATTTATACAGAAGAAGGAGTTTTTGAAAAATATCTGTTTCTTCCGGCGAATCCGAATCTTGTTCTGATGGATACAGATATCATCACCAAATCGCCGGTTCGTCTTACTGTGGCTGGTATGGGAGATGCACTGGCAACATATTTTGAGGCAAGGGCATGCAAGAGAAGCGGAGCAACTTCCTGTGCAGGAGGTAAGACAACAGAGGCTGCCATGGCACTGGCTGAACTTTGTTTTAATACCTTGATGGATGAGGGCGTAAAAGCTAAGATAGCTCTGGAAGCAGGAGTATGCACACCGGCAGTTGAGAAAGTGATTGAGGCTAATACACTTCTTTCTGGAATTGGTTTTGAAAGTGCAGGACTTGCAGGTGCACATGCGATCCATAACGGATTTACTGTACTGGAAGAATGCCATCATATGTATCATGGAGAAAAAGTTGCATTCGGAACCATCACACAGCTGGTACTGGAGAATATTCCCCAGGAAGATCTGGAAGAGATCATCTTATGGTGCATAGAAGTAGGACTTCCTGTTACTCTGGCAGAGCTTGGAGCTGGGAAGGTAACGGATGAGCAGCTTATGGAAGTTGCCACAACTGCATGTGCGGAGAATGATACACTTCACAACATGCCATTTGAAGTTACACCGGAAACTGTATTTGCAGCAATCAAAGCGGCAGATGCATATGGAAGATATTACCTGGATGAGGAATAAACAGATAAAAAGTAAATAGCTGATATAAAAATTGCAATCTGCAGAAACAAGAGTTATCAAGTATTGTTATCCTGCAGGTTGCTTTTTTTTATGTATGGCTGTAATATAACAGAAAGATCAGTAAATATTGGAACAGAAAACATACGGAGGAATATTTGTGGCAAAAAAACGAAAACCCAAAATGGAGCTTCGATATTATAAGATGCCGGAGGGGAGCCCCATCCTTGCATTGCTTGGACAGAAGTGGGTTCAGAATTATGGGAACGATATCGATTATCTCCATTTTCATAATTATCTGGAAATCGGATTCTGCTATGAAGGACAGGGATTTATGATACTTGGAGAGGATAAGGTACAGTTTCATGACCGGGATTTTACGGTGATCCCATCCAATTATCCACATACTACAAACAGTGATATCGGAACTATCAGCCGCTGGGAGTATCTTTTTATTGATGTAGAAGGATTCCTGGATAAATTTATTAATAATTCAGTAAAAAAAGAAAAAATCGTTCAGCGGATCAACTCCAGATCGCTTTTTCTGAATGAAAAAGAAAACCGATCCATGGCAGGTAAGATCCTTAAGATTTTGGATATCATGCGGGATGGAGAGGAATTTTATCTGGAAGAAGCTAAGGGAGTTTTGGCATCGCTTCTTGTGGAAATCGCAAGGATAAACCGAGATTTAGGCGAAGAACGTTACAGCGAAGGCAGAGGAAAAGTCATGGATATGATCTCCAGGTTCCAGGATTATATTTCTGATCATTACATGGAGGATCTTCGTATTGACGAACTGGCAGAATACTGTCATATCAGTGAAACTCATTTGCGCCGGATATTTACGACTTACATGAAGATGAGTCCGCTGGAATACATCAATACGATCCGTATCCAGGCGGCCTGTGATTATCTGAAAAAAACAGATCAGCCAATTGCAGATATAGCACATAAGTGTGGTTTTACCACCAATTCCACATTTAACCGGAATTTTCGTCAGGTTACGGGAATGACACCTCTGGAGTGGAGAAAACGTCCGGAGAACTATGAACAGCAGCTTCTTAAGTTTGACATCCATTCAGAGGAAGGCTGGTAAAACAACAAAACTAGATCTGTGGATCTGTCACGACAGAATAGAAATATCAGACTGTATGCGGATCGGGCAGATAGAAAGAGGTAAGAAATGTACGATTACAGGATTGTGGAGCAGGTCTCCAGAAAAAAGAAACATATGTCAGGAGCTCTCAGAAAAGTAATGGTGATCTTTGCGGCAATTTTTGTACTGATGGGTATCACGATCTCTCAGGCATTCATGCTTCCGGGATTTCTTCTGGCGCTGCTTTACTTTGCTTATGACATATTCAGCCAGAGAGACTATGAATATACCATGGAAAACGGACAACTGACCATAGATGTGATCTATGGTAAAAAATATCGTAAAACAGCTCACGTGCTGAAGCTTGAGGAGATGGAAGTGACAGCACCTCACTATCATGAAAAAGTGGCAAAATATAAAAAGAATACCGGAACGGAGAAACTGAAAAAATACGATTATACCTCTTATGAAGATGATGTGCCTTACTATACCATGATCATTCAGGAAGATGGACGTAAAATAAAACTTCTTCTGGATCTGACAGAGGAAATGCTGCATACGATGAAAACGCAGTTTCCTGAAAGGGTTTATTTTGCATAATATGCAGAAATATTTGTGAAATATGTATGAAAAACAACATAAAATTTTATGAAATAGAAACAAAAACCTTCTTTTTTGACAAAAAATGTTCGCATAATGTCAAAAAAGAAGTTTTTTTTGGGCATCCTGACGAATGTAAAAAGAAAAAATCCTCAAAGTGCATATTTTTTGTAAAAATATAGCGTGACAATAGTGCACAATCAATAAAATGGTTGAAATTGCACATTATATGAACAATTCTGCAAACTATAGAGGAAATGCGGATGCTATAATCTATTCATAAGCAAACGGGAAATGCTTAATAAAGGAGGAAAAGTAAATGAAGAAAAAATTACTCGCAGTATTAATGACAGGTATCATGGCAATGTCTTTTGCTGCAACTACTACAGCAGTATATGCAAAAGGTGATGACGATAACACCCTGACTGTATGGGCATGGGATCAGAACTTCAACATCAAGGCTATGAATATTGCAGGTGAGCAGTATGCAAAGGATCACGAAGGATTCAAGGTTGATGTAGTTGAGACATCTTCTGATGACTGCCAGACCAAACTTACAACAGCAGCAAACGCCGGAGATTACAGCACACTTCCGGACATCGTTCTGATGCAGGACAACAGCTATCAGAAATATCTGAAGAGTTATCCGGATGCTTTTACAGATCTGAAGGATATGGATATCAACTGGGATGATTTCGGAAAACTGAAACAGTCCTACTCCATGGTAGATGACACACATTACGGAGTTCCGTTTGATAACGGTGCAACAATTGCCTGCTATCGTACAGATATCCTGGAAGAAGCAGGATATACCATTGATGATCTTACAGATATCACATGGAGCAAATTCATGGAGATCGGAAAAGACGTTCACGAAAAAACAGGTAAATATCTCCTTACAAGTGAAGCAACAGGTGGCGATACTCTGATGATGATGATCCAGTCCTGTGGAGCAAACTTCGTAAATGATGACGGAGAGGCTTATATCGTTGGCAACGATGTAGCAGAGAAATGCGTAGATCTTTATGTGGATCTTGTAAAGAACAATGTTGTTAAATTAGTAAATAACTGGGATGAGTACATCTCCACGATCACAGGCGGAGAGGCTGCCGGTATCGTTAACGGTAACTGGATCACAGCTACACTGATGGGAACAGAGGATCAGAAGGGTCTGTGGCAGATCACAACAATGCCGAAAGTTGACGGCGTTGATACAGCTACAAACTATGCAAACAATGGCGGATCTTCCTGGTACATTACATCCAACTGCAAGAATGTAGAGCTTGCTGAGGACTTCCTTGCAAGCACATTTGGTTCCAGCACAGACTTCTATGATGCAATCCTTCCGGAAACAGGTGCAATTTCCTGCTACCTGCCGGCTGGTGAGTCTGAGGTTTACAATGAGCCAAGCGAGTTCTTCAATAACCAGCCGATCTTCTCAACAATTGTAGAGTACTCTTCACACATTCCGGAATTTACAAAAACTCCGTACCACTATGAGGCAAGAGAGTGCATCAACACAGCTGTTGTTAATATTGTAAACGGCGCAGATAAAGAATCTGCACTTCAGGAAGCACAGGATACACTGGCATTCAAGATGACAGAGTAAAGCTGAAATATTAATGAAATACAGGGCAGGGGACTGCATGCAGTCCCTTGTCTTATGTAAAGGTTTAGATGTTTGAAAGGAGGAGTTCCTGTGAATTCCAAAAAAAGTGGCATGTCTCTGGTAGCGAAACAAAGAGCGGCCGGCTGGATCTTTCTGGCACCGGCAACCATTATGATCGCTGTCATGAGTTTTTATCCGATGATCCGCGCATTTATCATTTCTTTACAGACAGGTGCCGGAGCAAACATGAGGTTTGCGGATCCGATCTTCAGTAACTATAAACGTATTATGATGGATAAGGTATTCCAGCAGTCCATTGTCAATACATTTCTGTATCTTATTATCCAGGTGCCGATCATGCTGATCCTTGCGATCCTGCTCGCACAGCTTCTGAATAACAAGGATCTGAAATTTAAAGGCTTTTTCCGTACATGTGTATTTCTTCCATGTGCAACATCTCTTGTATCTTATTCTCTGATCTTCCGTTCTATGTTTGCAACAGACGGTCTGATCAACAGCATCCTGATCAAACTTGGAATTTTAACAACTGGCTATAACTTCCTGGGTAACTCCACAAGTGCAAAGATCGTGATCATCATCGCACTGATCTGGAGATGGACAGGATATAACATGGTGTTCTATCTGGCAGGTCTTCAGAATATTGAATATTCTGTATACGAGGCAGCAAAGATCGATGGTGCCAATGGCTGGAAGACCTTCTGGAAAATTACCGTACCACTTCTGAAACCGACAATTATCATGACATTTATTATGTCGATCAATGGTACACTGCAGTTGTTTGATGAGTCTGTCAACCTGACAAAAGGTGGCCCGGCGAACTCAACCATCACAATGTCCCATTATGTTTATAATACATGCTTCATCAACGTGCCAAACTTCGGATATGCAGCAGCAATGTCGTTTATCATATTTATCATGGTAGCTATCCTGGCCTTTATCAACTTGAAAGTAGGTGATACACGTGACTGAGAAAAAGAACAAATCCGCGATCCAGAGAAGATTGATCCCTACATATATTTTCCTGATCATCGTATCATTTATCTCTGTATTTCCGTTGTACTGGATGATCTCCGCAGCAACCAATACATCCACAGATGTATCCAGAGGCCGGATTCTTCCGGGTACATATTTCATGCAGAACTTTAAGAACCTGACAGCACAGCAGCCGCTGTGGAGAGCACTTGGAAACTCTCTGTTTTATGCGGTTCTGACTACTGTTATCTGTCTTCTGATCTGCTCTATCGCAGGTTATGGATTTGAGGTATATCATGACAGATGGAAAGACAGACTGTTCTCCATCCTGCTTCTTGCAATGATGGTTCCTCAGGTTGCCACAATGGTTCCGTTATTTAAGATGTTCTCCAAAGCAGGCCTCTTAAATACAGCGGTAGGTTTTATCCTTCCGATCATCTCCACGCCATTTATGATCATGATGTTCCGTCAGAATGCAAGAGCATTCCCGATCGATATCATTGAAGCAGCTCGTATTGACGGATTAAGTGAGGTAAGGATCTTTTTCCAGATGTTTATCCCGACTATGAAATCTACTTATGCGGCGGCAGCAGTTATCACATTTATGAATGCATGGAATTCCTATCTGTGGCCGAAGGTAATCATGACAGATAATAAGGCGATGACCATGCCGATGTTGATCGCCAATCTGATCACAGGATATGTAACGGATTACGGCATGCTGATGTGCGGCGTATTATTCTGTTCCATTCCGACTATGATCGTATTCTTCGTATTACAGAAACAGTTCGCAGAGGGTATTACTGGAGCTGTAAAATAATTTTAAAACAAAAAGGATGCTGCTGAAATCTTTAGGTATATTGTATAATATGCTTTAACTGGATCACGCAGCATTCTTTTTATACCAGATCAACTGTGGATCAGTTGCCTGGTATAAAGCTTCGTAGCGGAGCGGATGACTTTGTCCGCTTGATGCGAATAAATCATAAGGAGATAAAAAAATGGCAGAGCAGATCAGATACGGCCATTATCTGCACGGCGGCGATTACAACCCTGAGCAGTGGCTGGACAGACCGGATATTCTGAAAAAAGATATCGAATATTTCAAAAAAGCCCATATCAATACCGTTTCCATGGGAATGTTTTCCTGGGCAGTGCTGGAGCCGGAAGAGGGAAGATATAACTTTGACTGGCTGGAAGAAGTGATCGATAATCTGTATAAAGAAGGAATTTATACGATACTTTCCACACCATCCGGAGCAAGACCGAAATGGATGGCAGATAAATATGAAGAAGTTCTTCGCATGGATCCGGATCGCACAAGAAGATTTTTCGGTGGAAGACATAATCACTGTTATACTTCTCCAGTATACAGGGAAAAAGTCTACAATATTAATAAGAAGCTTTCTGAACGTTTCGGAAAACATCCCGCAGTGCTTTTGTGGCATATTTCCAATGAATATGGTGGAGAATGCCACTGTCCTCTGTGCCGGGAAAAATTCCGGGAATGGCTGAAAGAAAAATACGGGACCATCGAAAATTTAAATTCCAGCTGGTGCACAACATTTTGGAGCCATACCTATAACAGCTTTGATCAGATCGAAAGTCCTTCGCCAAAGGGGGAAAATGCTCTTCATGCACTTACCTTGGACTGGAAACGTTTTGTTACAGACAGGACTGTGGATTTTATGAAGCATGAGATTTCTGCGATCCGTGCAGGTGGTTCCGAGCTTCCGGCAACTGCCAATCTGATGTATGACTACAACGGACTGGACTATAAAAAATTTAAGGATGTTATGGATATTGCATCCTGGGATAATTATCCAAGCTGGCATAAAAAAGACAATTATACCACAGCGTTGGACGGAGCCATGCAGCATGATCTTATGCGAAGCATCAAGAAAGCACCGTTTCTTCTGATGGAATCCTGTCCCTCTGCGACCAACTGGAAGCCTATCAACAAGCTGAAAAAACCAGGAATACATCTGGCTGCCTCTCTGCAGGCAGTTGCTCATGGTTCAGACAGTGTTCTGTATTTCCAGCTTCGTCAGAGCCAGGGAGCCTCTGAGAAATTCCATGGTGCGGTGATCGATCACTACGGTGGGGATGATACTCGTATTTTCCGCGAAGTGACAGAGGTAGGAGAAGCGTTGGAGCAGATCCGGGAAACTGCTGGAAGCGTGACGAAGTCTCCGGTGGCTGTTCTCTATGACCGGGAAAATGACTGGGCGCTGAAGGATGCGCAGGGACCTCGAAACGAGGATATGCATTATCAGGAAAATGTACTGAAACAGTATCGTGCTCTCCGAAGAAAAGGCTATAATACAGATATCATCAATATGGAACATGATCTGTCCCGGTACCGTTTGGTAACGGCACCGATGGCCTACATGTTTTATCATGGATATGCCGAAAAGCTTCGCGTTTTTGCAAAAAACGGTGGTACTCTGGTAATTTCCTACTGGTCCGGACTTGTAGATGAAACAGATAAATGCTATCTGGAGGGAACCCCTCACGGACTGATGGAAGCAGCCGGTATCCGTGCGGAAGAGATCGATGCACTTTATGACTGGGAAGAAAACGTAGGTATCCCGGAAACAGGAAATCATCTTAGAATTACAGAAAGCTATACCTGCAAAAATCTCTGTGAACTTGCAGAGGTTTCCGGTGCGGAAGTGCTGTTGCGTTATGGAAAAGATTTCTATCAGGGGTATCCGGTGCTGACTCACAAGAAATATGGAAAAGGCCATGTTTACTATGTAGCGGCAGATATGGAAGCAGCCTTTTATGAGGATTTTCTGGGAAGGGCAGCAGAGGAAGCAGGCGTGAAGATGCCGCTTACATTTATACCGGAAGGTATTTCTGTGACAACCAGAGAAAATGAGGATACGGAATATCTGTTTATCCAGAACTTCGGAGAAAAGACAGAAACAGTTTCTGTCTCGGGGGATTACGAAGTTCTCTACGGATCAACAGATGAAAATATTGCTCCGCTTGCCACCAGGATTTTAAAGCGGAAAAAATAATCACAGTAAAAAACACAGCAAAAAGTATAAAGCATATTTGTTTTCGGACGGTATGCTTTTTACTGCTGTCTGGGAAAGAGAAGGTAAAATGGCAGGTACACCAAAAGAAGAGATAAAAAGAATAGCGGATCAGTTTGCATTTACCGGAGAACTGGTTTCCTGCGGCCCCTGCGGAAGCGGGCATATTAACGAAACCTATATGCTTAGATATCGGATCGGAGAGATGGGGTCCATTAAGGTGATCCTTCAGAAGATCAATCGGGAGATCTTTCAGAAACCGGAAGAACTGATGGAGAATATTGCCGGAGTCACCGGGCATCTGAAAAAGAAAGTTCTTCAGAAGGGAGGAGATCCGGAACGGGAGGTTCTGAACCTGATTCCGACAAAGGACGGGAAGGCATTCCTGACAGATGAAAACGGAGAATGCTGGAGAGCTTATATTTTTATTACCGATGCAGTAAGCTATGATCTGGCGGAAAAACCGGAGGATTTTTATGAAAGTGCAGTTGCATTTGGAAAATTCCAGGAAATGCTGGCAGATTACCCGGCAGAGACTCTGCATGAAACGATAAAGGATTTCCATGATACAAAGAAACGTTTTCAGACTTTGAAAAATGCCATAGAGAAGGACAGCCGCCATCGTGCCGCATCCGTAAAAGAAGAGATCGCATTTGCGTTTCAGCATGAGTATCTGGCAAATGTATTCGGTGAGCTTCTGGCAAAAGGTGAGGTGCCCCTTCGGGTAACACACAACGATACGAAGCTGAATAACGTTATGATCGACCTGGAAACAGGAAGGGGAATCTGTGTAGTGGACCTGGACACGGTTATGCCGGGACTTGCCATGAATGATTTTGGAGATTCCATTCGTTTCGGGGCCAGCACTGCATTGGAGGATGAGAAAGATTTAAGCAAAGTTTCCTGTGATATGGAGCTCTATGAAATCTATGTAAAAGGCTTTCTGGAAAGCTGTGGAGATAAGCTCAGTGCAAAAGAGATCGAGATGCTTCCCATGGGAGCTAAGGTGATGACTTATGAATGCGGCATTCGCTTTCTTACCGATTATCTGGAAGGAGATCATTATTTTAAGATCGACCGGGAAGAACATAATCTGGACCGCTGCCGCACACAGTTTAAGCTGGTGGCAGATATGGAACAGAAATGGGATACTATGCAGACGATCGTGAAAAAATATCAGAAATAAAAAACAGGGGTTTTTACAATGGAGGTAAAGCGATGAGCGAAACAAAAGGAAGAGTGACTATTCCGACAGATCTGGATGTGATTCCGGAGACACTGAAAATGCTGGACGAGTGGGGTGCAGATGCCATCCGTGACTGTGACGGAACGGAATTTCCGGCAGAGTTGAAGAAAACCGGTGCAAAGATTTATGCAACTTATTATACCACCAGAAAGGATAATGCCTGGGCAAAGGCCCATCCGGAAGAAATCCAGCAGATGTATATCATGACATCCTTTCACACGGCAGTGTCGGATACTCTGGAAATCCATCTGATGGATCATCTGTATCCGGATATGCTGGCGGTGAATACAAGAGATGATATCAGAAGATGGTGGGAAGTCATTGACCGGACTACAGGGGAAGCTGTCAGTACAGAGGAATGGTCATACGATGAAAAAAACGGAAATGTTGTGATCAGGCCGGCGAAAGAGTTTCATGAGTATACGGTAAGTTTTCTTGCATATATCATGTGGGATCCGGTACATATGTACAATGCAGTTGTCAATGACTGGAAGGATGTAGAGCCTCAGATCACTTTTGATGTGCGTCAGCCCGCAACACGTGCACATTCCATGGATCGCCTCCGCAGATTTCTGGATTCCCATGATTATGTGAATGTAGTACGATTTACTACCTTTTTTCACCAGTTCACACTGATCTTTGATGAGATGGCACGGGAAAAATATGTAGACTGGTTCGGGTATTCCGCTTCGGTGAGCCCCTATATCCTGAAACAGTTTGAGCAGGAAGTGGGATATAAGTTCCGCCCGGAGTTTATCATTGATCAGGGATATATGAACAACACTTATCGGATCCCGTCGAAAGAATTTAAAGATTTCCAGGCTTTCCAGAGACGGGAAGTGGCGAAGCTTGCAAAGGAAATGGTAGACATTGTCCATGAATACGGAAAAGAGGCCATGATGTTCATGGGCGATCACTGGATCGGTATGGAGCCCTTTATGGATGAGTTTGCTTCCATCGGGCTGGATGCGGTAGTGGGAAGCGTCGGAAACGGAGCGACCTTACGTTTGTTCAGTGATATTAAACATGTAAAATATACAGAGGGAAGATTTCTGCCGTACTTTTTCCCGGACACCTTCCATGAGGGCGGGGATCCTGTAAAAGAGGCAAAAGTAAACTGGGTGACTGCAAGAAGAGCTATCCTTCGAAGCCCGATCCAGAGAATTGGATACGGCGGTTATCTGAAGCTGGCTCTGGAATTTCCGGATTTTGTACAGTATATCAAGGAAGTCTGCCAGGAATTCCGTGTGCTCTACGACAATATCCAGGGAACCACACCGTACTGCGTAAAACGTGTGGCAGTTTTAAATTGCTGGGGAAAAATGCGCTCCTGGGGCAACCATATGGTACATCATGCCATCTATTACAAGCAGAATTATTCCTATTTCGGAATTATCGAGGCATTAAGTGGTGCGCCTTTTGATGTTTCCTTTATCAGCTTTGACGATATCCGTGAGGATAAAGAGCTGCTGAATGATTTTGATGTGATCATCAATGTAGGTGATGCGGACACTGCACAGTCCGGTGGTGAGAACTGGGCAGATCCGGAAATCCTTACAGCAGTGCGGAAATTTGTCTATAATGGCGGCGGATTTATTGGCGTCGGTGAACCGGCAGCTCATCAGTGGCAGGGAAAATTCTTCCAGCTGGATGACATCCTTGGTGTAGAGGAAGAAAGAGGATTTAATCTTAATACCGATAAATACAACTGGGAAGAGCATAAAGATCATTTTATCCTGAAGGATACAGACGGAACCGTAGATTTCGGTGAGGGGAAAAAGAATATCTTCGCACTTCCGGATACGAAGATCCTTATCCAGAAAGATCAGGAAGTCCAGATGGCAGTAAAAACCTTCGGAAAAGGCAGAGGTGTTTACATCAGCGGACTTCCGTACAGCTTCTGCAACAGCCGTATCCTTTATCGTGCTGTGCTCTGGTCAGCAGCGGCAGAAAATGAGCTTTTCTGCTGGTTTTCTTCCAATTATAATGTGGAAGTACATGCTTATGTGAAAAATAAAAAGTATTGTGTGGTAAACAACACCTATGAGCCACAGGACACTACGGTTTACACAGGGGATGGAAAGAGCTTTGACCTTCATCTGGAAGCTAATGAGATCCGCTGGTATCAGATCTGAGAAAGCAGGATACAGGTTTACTGATAAAGAAAAGCTGTGAAATTGTCTGAGGGCGTTGACAGAGAAAAAAACTTATAATATAATAAATCCATTCTAAAAGTAGGAAAACAAAGCTGTTGTAATAGAGAAAATCTATTATAACAGCTTTTTGTTATTGTTGACAAACAATTTTACTTACAAAGAGGAGGACTTTATGAACAAAAAGATCAAAACCCTGTTTTCGTATCTGATGATCATTGTGGGAGCGATCCTGGCCAGTTTTTCTGTTGCCTGTATTTTGCTTCCCAATGATGCCATCGATTACGGAACTGCCGGAATCGCCATTATCATAAGCAAGCTGACAGGGTATAACCTGTCGTTATGTGTGCTGCTTGTGTTTCTGCCGTTTCTCATAGCTGGGGTCATTCTTATCGGTAAGTATTTCTTTGCAAAAACGTTCGTGGGCTTTGTTGTCTACACAATAGGTCTTTCCTACTTTGAAAAAATCCCTTTTGAGCTGAATACAGAGCATTTTATTGCAGTAGCCTTTGGAGGTACGATCCTTGGTGTGGGACTGTCTCTGATCCTTCGAAACGGTGGCTGTATTGACGGTTCTGAGATCTTTGCCAATATCATTGTAAAAAAGATCTACAATCATTCCGGAAAGGACTACAGTATTTCCTACATATTGATCGCATTTAATGCGTGTGTATATGGAGCTGTGTTTGTACTTCTTGACAGAGATTCCGCACTTTTAAGTCTTCTGGTATACATTGTGGCGACTTCCATCATTGATCATTTCACAGATCATTTTGAGGCACTGAAACAGGTGACCATCATCACAAAGGATCCTGATGCGATCATCTGTGATATTAAGGAGGAACTGAATAAAACCTGTACCATCATCAACTCTTCCGGCGTGATCGCAGGAGAGAACAAGACCCTGATCTGCTATGTAAATTATTTTGAACTGCAGAAAGTAAAAGAGATCATTTCAAGGAATAAAGGATCTTTCAGTACCGTTTCCACCATTGACGCGATCCTGCGGTAAGGCATGTCTGTAAATGAGAATGCAGATATTTCTTTTGCAGAAAAATAGTGCTTTTTCTCCGAAAAATAAAAGCAGAAAAAGCAGTATTGTGATAAAATAAAAGAAAAATATTTCAAAGATAAAATGATCAGAAGAAAAGAGGTAGATAGATTATGATAAAAGCAGAAAAAAAGACACTGAAGCTTTCGGTAGAGAAGCCTCAGTATATTACAGTAAATGATATTACTTACGCACAGGTGGATTCCTGGTTCGGACATTGCAGGCGGGATCTGAAACTGGATATAATCTACCCGGAAACAAAAGATGGAAAAATCTATCCCTGCATCCTCTGGATCTGTGGAGGCGCATGGCTGATGATGGATAAATCCGCACATAATCTTTATCTGAGCAGACTGGCATCCAGTGGCTTTGTAGTGGCAAGTGTGGAGTATCGTACTTCCAATCAGGGCCCGTATCCCATGCCGCTGCAGGATGTAAAGGCAGCTATCCGTTACCTGAAAGCCCATGCAGACCGGTTCCGCATCAACAAAGAGCAGATAGGAGTTATGGGAGAGTCTGCCGGAGGATATCTTACCTGTATGGCTGCGCTGGACAATGATCCGGCTCTGGATGTGGGAGAGTATCTGGAAGAATCCAGTAAGGTACAGGCTGCCTGCCCATGGTATCCGCCTACGGATCTTTCCGCATTTCCATGTGAATCTGCAGAAAAATGTGCTTCTTCCGCAGAATCCCTTCTGCTTGGATTTAATTCCATGTTAAATAAAGAAAAGGCATACCAGAGCAGTCCGGTTTCCAAGGTTACGAAGGATGCACCGCCATTTCTGATCATTCATGGCAACTGCGATCAGGTCGTTCCTTATGTTCAGTCGGAAACTTTATACGGACTTCTGGAGAAAAAAGACTGTGATGTCACTTTGCTGACACTGGATGGTGCAGACCATGCAGATATCCAGTTTTTCCAGGATGAGGTGTGGAACCGGATCGCAGAGTTTTTCCATGAAAAACTGAAATAAATAAAAGACAGGAACACAGATCATCCAGCAGTTGTTGTAAATATGTGATCCTGAAAAGACCAAAATAGAAAAGAGAAACACAAATGATAACATTAAACGATTATCTGTATTCCGGAGATACTCTTCTCCGGATACTGAAGAAATACATTCGGGATCTTAGGACAGAGGCGAAGGAAAAACATAATGAGATCGATCTGGTACACTGTAATTTTTTGATCCAGATCCAGGAGCTTCTGGAGCATAATGATTTCCTCACTGCCCAGTCTCAGAAGATCCGGGAATTTTATAAATATATGGCAGGGGAATATCCGTTTCTGGCATTTACCTTCAAGGGAAGGATCAAATCCCTGATCCGTGCGGAGGAAAAATTTAACGGATATGTAGTGGAGTTTATTTATGACTATTATAAAGAATATGGGGAATATCCTTCCGTATCCCAGATCAAGGAACGGTTAAGCTGTTTCCGCGATTTTATTGCCTACAGGATCGTTATCGCCATGCCCAGATGTCATTTGAAAAATGGTGAGAATGTCAGAGAAGAAGAGCTTCGTTATCTTTATGAGATCGCCAATATACTTCCGGGATTTTTGGAAGAAAGAGGATTTACCGCAGAGCCGGCTAGAGGAGTGCAGGAAAGTACATCGCCACTGCTCAGCAGGGAAGCAAAGCCTTACTATAGGGATTACATCTGTAATAACAGTGAGGATGATTATCAGTCCCTGCATATCACGTTTTATGATAACAGTTCCCGAAGCTATATGGAAGTACAGCTGCGGACCAAAGACATGGATGATGTTGCGGAGATTGGTTCCGCCAACCATTTAAGCTATGAGAAAAAACAGGAAAGTGAACGCAGGAGAAGGGACGCGGTTCCCCAGGGGGAATGTATCTATTTTGATGAGGCTTATGAGCGGGGTATGCGACTTCTTGGACTGGATCTTGCTGCGCTGGACGTTAATATGTTTGGTGCGGTAAACAACAGCCTGATCAATGATGGCTGCGGACTGTTCCGCGGAAGGATGATCCTTCCTTATGAGCATCTTTCCCGTTTTCAGAATGATATCGTTGACTGAGGGAGGATGACATGAAAGACTTGACAAAAGGGAAGCCTTCCACATTGATCCTGTCCTTTGCGCTTCCTGTATTTCTGGGAAATCTCTTGCAGCTGACGTACAGCCTGGCAGATACCCGGATCGTGGGAAGCTTTCTTAAAGAAGATGCGCTGGCGGCAGTAGGGGCCACCAGTCCTTTAAGCGGGCTGATCATCGGTTTTCTGATGGGCCTTGCAAATGGATTTGCCATTGTCACCGCACAGAAATTCGGTGCCGGAAACCGGGAAGAAGTACGAAAATCCTTTGCGCTGTCTCTTGTAATGGGCAGCGTGATTTCTCTGATCCTGACTGTTTTGGGACTTTTGTTTCTGCATCCGATCCTGAGGTTCCTGAATGTTCCGGATCATTTGACGGGAACTGCCAGGCAGTATATCTTTATTATTATCGCAGGTATGCTGGCAACGTTTCTTTATGATACCTGCGCGGCATCTCTGCGCGCACTTGGGGATACGGTGACGCCTCTTGTGATCCTGACGGTGTCTGTAACTTTAAATATCGCAGGAGATCTGTTTTTTATTCTGGTAGTAAAAGCAGGAGTTCAGGGAGCGGCCGTTGCCACGGTACTTTCACAGACGCTGGCATTTCTGATATGCTGGTTTTACATGATCCGCAGGTATGAGATTCTACGGCTGAAAAAAAAGGATTTTTTCGGTCTCGAAAGAAATATGATGAAAAATATGCTGAGTGCCGGACTTTCTATGGGACTTGTAAGCTCTCTTGTAAATCTTGGTACACTGGCACTTCAGACCTCCATCAATCGGCTGGGAAGAGATATCATTGTGGCACATACAGCAGCCCGTAAGATCACAGAGATGTTTATGATCATGTTTGGCGTGTTCGGCCAGACCATGGCGATCTTCTGCGGCCAGAACGCAGGAGCAGGGAGGATGGACCGGGTACGCCATGGAATCGGTCTTGCAGTTCTGTATACCTGTATCTGGTCCGTGATGACTGTGATCTTCAGTTTTACCATTGGAAAACAGCTGATCTATCTGGTCACAGGAAGCCATAATGAAACGGTGATCCGCAATGCCGCCAATTATCTTAAATTTGATACGATCTTTTATTTCGTAACGGCTGTGATCAGTGTCCTCAGAAATGCTATGCAGGGCCTTGGAGAAACGGTGATCCCTCTGGTTTCCAGTGCGCTGGAGATGATCGGAAAAGTAGTGATCGCGGTGACTCTGGTGCCACTTCTCGGATATACCGGCGTGATCGTAGCAGAACCGATAGTCTGGGTCATTATGGTGATCCCGCTGATCGTGAAGATACTTAAGATGCCTGAATTAAAGAAAACAGTCTGAGGATTCGAAGATCCGATGAGAAAGATTCGCGTGAAAAATAAAAAGCACATTGTATGGAATGAGCCGCCACCGGAAAGTATGACTTTTGGGGTGGTTCAACCATAGCAATGTGCTTTCTTTAATTTTACATAGTTTCTGTCGCTTCTTTTACGTTTTCCTTTTCAGGAAAGATATGTCTGAAAATAAAACGTACGATCGGACCTGCATAGATTAGCTGCCAGAAGAATGCCATCGGGAAGTTGAATGCGGTTGTCTGAAGCCATACAGCTACAAACTGATTTCCTGCATCCTTAAAGAGAATGGTTGCCGCGAGGCTCATTAACGGGCACATGAAAGCAACGGAAGGAACGGAGATCGCAAGGATCCTGCTGAACGGATGGCAGCTTTTGAAATCTACCATGCGCATTGCACAACCAAAAGCAAGCTTGGATACAAGGAAGAAGTCAAGGATAAATGCGATCGGTCCCATGATCACCAGTTCATGAAAAGCGTCAAGGAACACACGGTTTGTCATACTCCCTGTGTTCAGGGAAATGTTGTAGCAAATCATGGCGTAAACCATGAAAAATACCATGATAAGGGTAAAGATAACTTCCTGAAATTTGTTTTTTGGCATAAAAAATCCTCCTTTAAAATGATTAAGTGATAATGTAAAACCTCAGAGCATGTGTTGTTCGTTAATCATTCAGGAGAATGTGCGTTTCCAATATATGACAGGATTTTGTCATAAACCATATTCGGTTTTTTGACCAAATCAAACTGCGAAGCAGTTATTTGGCTGTAAGCAGGCAGCAGAGCGGTTTACGAATATCCGCTTGATACCGGCGGTTATGATATCATAAGTAGTAAAGCCTTGTCAATAAGTAAAATTCGCAACATCCTGCGGAATGTTCTGAAAAAACATGGAAATATCAGAAGAGTAATTGAGAAAAAAATGGCAATAACTCCTCTTGACCGTTAAAGTTAGATATAGTAAACTTGTAAACAGTTAGCGGATTCTAACTAATGCGTAAAATTTGTGGCGGGCCGTATCCCCTGACAAAATGCGGCCTGAACAGGAGTTACGGACAGGGCGAAAAGACCAGACAGGAGGATAAATATCAAATGGATTATTTAGAGATTGAGAAGGTCATTGGAAGAGAGATCATTGATTCAAGAGGAAATCCGACCGTAGAGGCAGAGGTTTATCTGGCAGATGGAACGGTCGGAAGAGGAGCAGCACCAAGCGGAGCGTCCACAGGAGAATTCGAAGCACTTGAGCTGAGAGATCAGGATAAAAGCCGTTTTGGAGGAAAAGGTGTTTCGAAGGCCATTGAAAATATCAATACAGTAATTAATGATGCGCTGGCAGGAATGGATGCATCTGATATTTATGCAGTGGATGCTGCCATGCTCAAAGCAGATGGAACAAAGGACAAATCAAAACTGGGCGCAAATGCCATTCTTGCGGTTTCTATTGCGTGCGCACGTGCGGCTGCGATTTCTCTTGACATCCCCCTTTACAGATTTCTTGGTGGGGTGAACGGAAACAGACTTCCGGTTCCGATGATGAATATCCTAAACGGTGGTGCACATGCTGCGAATACCGTTGATGTTCAGGAATTCATGATCATGCCGGCAGGAGCACCAAGCTTTAAAGAGGGACTTCGCTGGTGTACGGAGGTATTCCACGCTCTTGCTGCACTTCTGAAAGAAAAAGGCCTTGCAACAAGCGTTGGAGATGAAGGTGGTTTTGCACCAGACCTTGGAAGCGATGAGGAAGCCATTGAGTACATCCTTGAAGCAGTGAAAAAAGCAGGATATGAGCCTGGAAAGGATTTTGTACTTGCCATGGATGCTGCATCCAGTGAGTGGAAAGGAAACAAAAAGGGGGAGTATGTTCTTCCGAAATGCGGAAAGAAATTTACATCTGCGGAGCTTGTTGATCACTGGAAAAATCTGATCGAAAAATATCCGATCTACTCTATTGAGGATGGCCTTGATGAGGAAGACTGGGAAGGCTGGCAGATCATGACAAAAGAACTTGGAGGAAAAGTACAGCTTGTAGGTGATGACCTGTTTGTTACAAATACAGAGCGTCTTGAGAAAGGTATCAGCCTTGGCTGCGGAAATTCTATTCTGATCAAACTGAATCAGATCGGTTCTGTATCTGAGACTCTGGAAGCCATCAAAATGGCACATAAAGCTGGCTATACAGCGATTTCTTCCCATCGTTCCGGAGAGACAGAGGATACAACCATTGCAGATCTTGCAGTGGCACTGAATACCTGCCAGATCAAGACAGGAGCTCCTTCCAGAAGCGAACGTGTGGCAAAATATAATCAGCTTCTCCGTATTGAGGAAGAGCTTGGTGATGCAGCAGTATATCCGGGATTCCGGGCATTCAATATCAAGAGATAAGATCATAACTAACACATTTCTCAAAAAGGTACGCTTTGGCGTGCCTTTTTTTGGCGAAAATAAGGTTGCCAGATTTCTCAAAATAGTATATTATGATTTACAGCCGTGTGAAAAAATAAAATTGAATATTGGAGATGCTATGAAAGAATACGTAAATACTTTTATGCGTTACAGGTTTCTTCTGGGAGAGCTTGTAAAAAAAGGAATCAAACTGAAGTACAGACGTTCCTATCTTGGTATCATCTGGTCTCTTCTTGAGCCGTTGCTTACCATGATCGTACTGACGATCGTATTCGGTACCCTGTTTGGAAACAAGGATCGGACATTTCCTGTATATATCCTGACAGGACGTCTTTTGTACACATTCTATTCCAGTGCCACAAAAGCGGCATTGAAATCAGTAAGAGCGAATTCGGCAATGATCAAGAAAGTTTATGTGCCAAAATATCTCTATCCGCTGTCAAGTGTACTTTTTAACTATGTGATCTTCCTGATCTCACTGATCGTGCTGGTTCCGGTAGGAGCAGTACTTGGTGTGGAGCCGACACTTTATATGCTCCAGATCCCGATCGCGCTGATCCTGGTATTTCTGTTGTCTTATGGTTGTGGAATGATCCTTGCTACGATTGGCGTTTTTTTCAGAGATATGGAATATCTGTGGTCAGTAGCGCTGATGCTGATCATGTATACCTGTGCGATCTTTTATTATCCGTCCAGACTGCTGAAAAGTGGTTTTTCATGGATCCTGAAATATAATCCGCTGTACTGTACCATCGATGTTTTTCGTTCAGGAATGTTCGGGGAGCCGATGAACCTGCATTATGCGGCATACGCACTGGTATTCAGCCTTGTGACGATTGCCATCGGAATGTTCTGTTTCAAGAAGAAACAGGATGAGTTTATCCTTTATATTTAACAGGAGAAAAATATGGAAAAACCTGCAGTAGTTGTAGATAACGTAAGTATGAAGTTTAATCTCAGTAAAGAAAAGGTAGACAGCCTGAAGGATTACGTGATTAAATTCTTAAAAAAAGAAATTAAATATAATGAATTCTGGGCTCTTCAGAATGTTGATTTTGAGGTGAAAAAAGGTGACCGTGTAGGAATCCTGGGACTTAATGGAGCGGGAAAAAGTACTCTGCTCAAAGTAATTGCCGGTGTATTCAAGCCTACCGAAGGCAAGGTGGTCCGAAACGGACGTCTGGTCCCTCTTCTGGAACTGGGAGCCGGTTTTGATTCGCAGTATACAGGACGTGAGAATATTTTTCTGTATGGTGCGATGCTCGGATATTCCAAGAAGTTTCTGGAATCGAAATTTGATGAGATCGTTGAGTTTTCTGAACTGAAGGAATTTATCGATGTCCCTATTAAGAATTATTCTTCCGGTATGAAGGCAAGACTTGGATTTTCCATTGCCACACTGGTATCACCGGATATCCTGATCCTGGATGAAGTCCTTTCTGTAGGAGATGCCAAATTCCGGAAAAAGAGTGAAAAGAAAGTCTTAAGTATGTTTGATAAGGGCGTTACGGTACTGTTTGTATCCCATTCTCTGGAACAGGTACAGCGCTTGTGCAATAAAGCAATGATACTTGAAAAAGGAAAACTGATCGCATATGGAGATATTGATGAGATCTCGGCCAAATATACGGAGATGATCAGATAAAGAACAGAAGGCGGCCTAGGCAGTCGCATAAATAAAAAGAACCGGACAGTGAACGGTTTGAATAGCAGATAGCCAGACGATTTGCGGAAATGATGCAAATGTCTGGCTATTGTGTTATTATATTACGAAGAAAACAGGGAGGCAAAAAGATGACTTTACAGCAGATCCTTGAAAAGGTAAAAAAAGGCCAGCTCTCTGTGGAGCATGCAGAGGACCTTCTGAAAAAAGAGGGATATGAAGAAATGGATTATGCGAAGCTGGATACTACCCGAAAAGCGAGGACCGGTTTTGCGGAGGTAGTTTACTGTGCGAGAAAAGCAGACGAACATCTTTTGAATATCTATCAGAAGCTTTATGAGGAAGATGGAGAAGTCTTTGGAACAAGGGCGTCAGAACATCAGTATGAACTGGTAAAAAAGGTTCTTCCTGATGTGGTTTATGATCCTGTTTCCGGAATTTTGAAGATTGAAAAAGAGAAGGAGCATATCGGAAAGGTGGCAGTATGTACAGCCGGAACAGCAGATATTTCTGTTGCGGAGGAAGCTGCCCAGACAGCAGAGTATTTCGGCACACATGTGGAGAGGATCTATGATGTGGGAGTCAGTGGTATGCACAGACTCTTTTCCAGGCTGGATACCATCCAGGAGGCTAACTGTGTGGTTGCGGTAGCAGGAATGGAGGGTGCGCTGGCAAGTGTTATGGGTGGTCTTGTGAAACGTCCGGTGATCGCGGTACCTACTTCTGTGGGATATGGCGCCAGCTTTCATGGATTGTCAGCGCTTCTGACAATGATCAATTCCTGTGCCAACGGAATTGCAGTAGTAAATATTGACAACGGATTTGGGGCAGGATATCTGGCAACCCAGATCAATCGGCTTGCGGAGGGAAAATAAATGAGAAACAAATTATATCTGGAGTGTACCTCCGGGATCAGCGGGGATATGACAGTTGCGGCTCTTCTGGATCTGGGTGCAGATCAGAAAAAACTGGTGAGAATTCTTAAAAGTCTGCCGGTAAAAGGTTTCGACATAAAGATCAGCCGTGTGATGAAATCAGGGATCGATGCCTGTGATTTTGATGTACTACTGGATCATGAGAATCATGATCATGATATGAAATATCTGTATGGGCATGATGGAGATTCTCACAGCCAGGATCATGAGGAACATCATTATCAACATAGTCATGAAGCCCATGAGCATCCCCATTCTCATGAACATCATGTACAGGAAACCCATGGAAACAGTCATATATATACAGAAACGATGCATTCCCACCACGGACACCATCACCATGAACACCGTGGCCTTAACGAGATCATGGAGATTATCGACCATGCAGATATGACAGATCGTGCAAAATCCTATGGAAAAAGAATTTTTAAGATTCTTGCCGAGGCAGAAGCAAAAGCCCATAATGTACCGGTGGATCAGGTCCATTTCCATGAAGTGGGTGCAGTGGATTCCATTGTGGATATTCTTTCTGTTGCAATCTGTATGGATGATCTGGATGTGGAGGAAGTGATCGTTCCAAGACTTTGTGAGGGTAGCGGAACGATTCGCTGTCAGCACGGAATCCTTCCGGTGCCGGTACCGGCGGTAAGTAATATTGTAAGTGCTCATCAGCTGAAGCTGCATATCACATCGGTGCAGGGTGAACTGATAACGCCTACAGGAGCAGCCATTGTGGCGGCATTCCTTACATCAGAAAAACTGCCTGAAGATTTTACGGTGGAGAAGATCGGTATCGGAGCAGGCAAGCGCCAGTATGAGTGCCCGGGAATTCTCCGTGCCATGCTGATCCGGGAATCCGAGGAGGAGGCTTCAGGCAATGATACTTGTACGGAAACAGACACCATTATAAAGCTGGAATCCAACATTGATGACTGTACAGGAGAAACGCTTGGCTATGTTATGGAGCTTCTGTATGAGGCAGGAGCCAGAGAGGCCAATTACATGCCTGTATTTATGAAGAAAAACCGTCCGGCATGGCTGCTTACCGTTCTATGTAAAAAAGAACAGGTTTCAGCGATGGAGCAGATTATTTTCAGAGAAACGACAACCATTGGGATTCGTCGCCAGGAGATGGGGAGAACCATTTTGAAAAGAGAGAAAAGAACGGTTACAACCCCGCTGGGAAATGTAGAAGTGAAGGTCTGCACTTTTGACGGACAGGAATATTATTATCCGGAATACGAAAGCGTAAAAAAACTTTGTGAAAAAACAGGGATTTCTTATAAAGAAGTATATCATATGGCTGTGCGGGGATAAGATCGGGTTGGTTGCCTTGTATAATGCACTTACATATTGACACCTTTTCGAAAAAACTATATAAATGTATATAGAAAGATTATTGCCGGACGGAACAGTTGGCAACGACACAGTAAGGCAGAGGCAGGAGAAGGATTTATGGCGGTAACAATACAGCAGATTGCAGAACAGGCAGGGGTTTCCAGGGGAACCGTGGACAGAGCATTGAACCACAGAGGACGGATCAATCCGGAGGTGGCAGAGAGAATCTGCCGTCTGGCGGACGAGATGGGATATGTACAGAAAGAACGGAAACATTCCAGAACAGCTAAAGATGAAAGACTGAAGATCGGAGTGGTGACACAGCTTGCCAGATCTTCTTTTATGCAGGAAGTAAACCGTGGTATTGAGAAGGCAGCCGTGGAACTGAAAGAAAAAGGGATCCAGCTGATCCTGAAAGAGGGTCTTTCCGTTGATGAAGAGGAACAGCTGCAGGCCATTGAGGAACTGGAACAGGAAGGAATCCGGGGACTTGCGATCATGCCGGTAGACAGTGAGACTGTCCGGGAGAAACTGAATGCTTTGATCGAAGAGAAGAATATCCCAGTAGTAACCTTTAACTCTGATATTGTAGGAACGAGAAGAACCTGTTTTGTGGGAATGGATAACCGCAAGAGCGGACGTACCGCAGCCGGACTTCTTGGAATGCTGACAAGAGGAAATGGAAAGATCCTGATCATCACCGGATATTTCAGCAATCATGTTGACAATCAGCGAGTGGATGGCTTTGTGGAGGAAGCCAAGCGGGCTTTTCCACATCTGGAGATCGCCGGTGTTCACGGAAGCTTTGATGAAGCAGCTGAGGTGGAGCACATTATAGAAAATGCCATGATGAGTACTTCAGGGATCAGCGGGATCCTGGTGGTATCCGGAGGCCAGGCAGGAGTGGGTAAGGCATTTGAAAAGCTGAGACTTGACCGCAGGCCCTACGTTGTGATCTACGATCAGACTCCGAAGAATGAACGGGCACTGAAGAATGATCATGTGGATTTTCTGATCGACCAGAATGGATATGTCCAGGGGTATGAACCGCCAAGGATCCTGGCGGATATCCTGACAAAAGGACAGGAGCCGGAGAGAGAATATCTCTTTACAGATATCAAGATCAAAACAAAATATAACCTTTGAACATGTATTGGGCAAAGTATCATATAAAATAGTCTGCAGGATGAAAACTGCAGGCTTTTTTATATTACAGGAAATCTGTAAGATACTACGATATGAAATATAGATTCCAAGAAAACGACTGTCTGGATACATTTGATTGCGTGTTAATAGCGTGCTAAAAATATCAACACGCAAATGCACATGCAGATAATAGCTACTTTGAACAAAACAAAACTACAAAAATTGTATAGAATAACTGAAAAAAAGAAAAATGAAAAGAAGTACTTGCCCAAATTGTAAAACAGTGCTATATTAACATCATAAGAAACACGCAAGAAAGCACGCTAAATAAAAGAAAAAGCACGCAAAGTAAAAAAGCACACAAAAAAGAAGTAAAAAATAAACCATCAAACAAACGGAGGTAAGATCATGAAGTATATCGAATTTGATGAATCCAGACCAATGGACCTGGTGCTCCTTGGAAGAGTTGCCATTGATTTTAATCCTGCTTACAACGATCAGGTAAAGGAGGAGTTCAAACCCCTGAAGAAGGTACATATGTTTGAGAAATTTGTAGGAGGATCTCCTGCAAACATCGCTGTAGGTGTTACCAAGCATGGCCTGAAAGCAGGATTTATCGGAAAGGTTTCGGATGATCAGTTCGGTGAGTATGTTGTAGATTATTTTGATGAGAGAGGAATCGATACCTCACAGATCACAAAATGTACAAACGGAGAGAAGCTGGGACTTACCTTTACCGAGATGCTTTCTCCAAAGGAAAGCAGTATCCTCATGTATCGTAACCGTATCGCAGATCTGCAGCTTCATGTAGACGACATCCACGAGGATTATATCAAAAATGCAAAAGCGATCCTCATTTCCGGAACTGCTCTTGCAGAGAGCCCTTCCAGAGAAGCAGCGATCAAAGCGGTTATGCTTGCTAAGAAAGTAAACACAAAGATCATTTTTGATATTGATTATAGAGAGTACAACTGGAAGAATGCAGATGAGATTTCCATCTACTATTCCATCGTAGCTAAGGAAGCTGACATCATCATGGGCTCCAGAGAAGAGTTTGACCTTACAGAGAAACTGATCAAAGAAGGCATGACTGATGAGGAGAGTGCAGCTTACTGGCAGGCAAAAAATGCAAAGATCGTTGTCATCAAACACGGTATGAAGGGTTCCACAGCCTACACAGTTGATGGACAGAAGTTCAGCATCAAGCCATTCCCGGTTGAGGCAAGAAAAGGCTTCGGCGGCGGCGACGGATACGGCTCCGGATTCCTGTATGGACTGTATCAGGGCTGGGAGATCATTGACTGCCTGGAGTTTGGTTCTGCTGAGGCATCCATGATGGTTAAAAGCAACAACTGCTCCGATTCCCTTCCGGGACCGGATGAAGTTCACGCATTCATTAAAGATGAAAAAGAAAAATTCGGCGAAATGATCGCAAGAGTATAAAGAAAAGGAGTGGGAAAAATGGCAAAGACAGTAAGAATGACAACTGCACAGGCAATTGTAAAATTTCTGGATAATCAGTATGTTTCCATGGACGGAGTGGAGACAAAATTCGTAGAAGGATTTTTCACGATCTTCGGACACGGTATTGCTGTAGGACTTGGTGAGGCACTGGATACAAATCCGGGACAGCTGAAGGTTCTTCAGGGAAGAAATGAGCAGGGTATGTGTCACGTTGCTACCGCTTTTGCAAAACAGAGCAACCGCAAAAAAATCATTGCATGCGCTTCCTCCATCGGACCTGGAGCTGCAAACATGGTAACAGCATGTGCAACAGCAACTGTAAATAATATTCCGCTTCTTGTATTCCCGGCAGATACTTTTGCATCTCGCCAGCCTGACCCGGTTCTCCAGCAGCTGGAGCAGAGCAGCAGCCTTGCCGTCAGTACGAACGATGCATTCAAGCCAGTCTGCAAATACTGGGATAGGATCACAAGACCGGAGATGGTCATGACCGCTCTGATCAATGCAATGAGAGTTCTTACAGATCCGGCTGAAACAGGTGCATGCTGCATCGCGCTTTGCCAGGATGTTGAGGGTGAGTCCTTTGACTTCCCGGAGTACTTCTTCAAGAAGAGAGTGCATAGGATCACAAGACCGGTTGCAGTAGAGGAAGAGCTTGAGGATGTGGCAGAGGTCATCGCAGGAGCGAAGAAACCGCTTATCGTTGTTGGTGGTGGTGTCCGTTACTCAGAAGCTGGAGAAGCTGTTGAGAAATTCTGTGAAGAGTTCAAGATCCCATTCGGCGAGACACAGGCCGGAAAGAGTGCCTGCCAGTCTGGCAATCCGTACTGTCTTGGCGGTATCGGTGTAACAGGAACCTACGCTTCCAACATCATCGGTAAAGACGCAGACGTGGTAATTTCTATCGGTTCCAGAATGTCTGACTTTACAACAAGCTCCAAGCATCTGTTCCAGAATGAGGATGTTCAGTTTGTAAGTATCAACAACTGCAGATTCCACGCATACAAGATGGATGCAGTAAAAGCAGTGGGTGATGCAAAAGCTACCGTAGAAGCACTAGCAGAAAAGCTTCGTGCAAGAGGATATAAATCTGCATACACAGATGAGATCGAGAAAGCAAAAGCTGCATGGGATAAAGAGATGGAGCGCCTTGGAAGCATTGAGTACACAGGAGATGATTTTGAGCCGCTGATCAAGGCAAGAGATCCTCGTACGATTCCGGAATATGTAAAGCTTACAAACGGAAAGATCACACAGACAGCAGCACTTGCAGCAATCAACAGAACTATCGACAAAGATGCAACCATCATCACAGCAGGCGGTTCCCTTCCAAGCTGTATGCAGCGTATGTGGAGAACAGACAAACGTGGCGGATATCATGCAGAGTACGGATATTCCTGCATGGGATATGAGGTTGCCGCTACCCTCGGTGTGAAATTTGCTGAGCCGGATAATGAAGTATACTGCGTAGTTGGAGATTCCAGCTTCCAGATGCTCCACAGTGAGATCATGACTATCATGCAGGAGAGACAGAAAGTCAATATCATGGTATTCGATAACTGCGGATTTGGCTGCATCAACAACCTTGAGATGAACCACGGAATCGGAAGCCTTGCAACAGAGTTCCGTTATACAGACGGCAAGAAACCGACCGGAGATCTGATCCCTGTAGATTATGCAAAGATCGGCGAAGGCTATGGCCTGAAGACCTATACCTGCCGCACAATCCAGGAGCTGGTAGATGCTCTGGAAGATGCCAAAAAGCAGGAGATCGCATGCCTCTTTGATCTCAAAGTTATCCCGAAGACCATGACAGACGGATATGAGTCATGGTGGGATGTAGGAATCGCAACAACATCTGAGAAAGAAAGCGTAAGAAAGGCCTGCGAGGGAGTTATGAAAGGCCGTGAAGAGGCAAGACTGTACTAATCTGGGAGGTAAGAAAATGAGTAAAGTATTTGGTTATCCGGAATATGACGAAAAAGGCGAAAAGATTCTTACAACATACGATAATGAGTACAAGGCCATGATGATGGACATCCGTGTTTACCGTATGAAAGCAGGAGAGACAAGAACATTTTTAAGAGAGGGTGAGGAGACAGCAGTTCTCCTCCTCTCCGGAAACATTACCTATAAATGGAACGGAAACGAAGCTGCAGCAACCAGAAAAGACGTGTTCACAGAGGGACCATGGTGTGTTCACGGATGCACAGGAACTGAGATTACAGTCGTAGCAAATGCAGAGTCACAGATCCTTGTTCAGTGCACAAAGAACGAGAAAGATTTCGGTGCAAAACTCTACAAACCGGAAGATGCTCCGTGGGGATATTCCTGCGTAGGCAAGTTCGGAAATGTTGCGAAGAGAAGAGTAAACACCATCTTCGATCATGACATTTCACCGGAGTCCAATATGGTTCTTGGTGAGGTTCTCAATGACAGAGGAAACTGGTCCGGATACCTGCCGCACAGACATCCGCAGCCTGAGACATACTTTTTCAAATTTGATCATCCGGAAGGGTTTGGAGCAAGCTTTGTCGGTGATCAGGTATTTAAGAGTACAGACGAGAGCTTTTCCGCAATTCCAGGAGGAGAGCTTCATCCGCAGGCAGTTGCACCTGGATATCAGATGTATACATGCTGGATGATCCGCCACATTGACGGAAATCCGTGGCTGCAGACAGACCGCTGCGAGGATGAGAGATATACCTGGCTTCATGACGCCGAGTTTTAAGGATTCGGAGATACTGATACTGGATCGTAAATAACAGGCAGCAGGAATAGGAGAATGCTGTTGTTCGTGAGGAGCGGACAGCAGTAGACCTGCTGCTATTATGAAAAAAATTGTACTGACTGAAGGGAGATTTTGACAATGGCAAGAGAATTTATTGTACCTGGAGAAATTATTTCCGGTTCCGGAGCACTGGACATGGCAGAAGGAGCACTGAAACTCCTTGGTAAAAAAGCTCTGATCGTAACCGATAAAGTAATGATCGACCTGGGAAACTGTGCAAAAGTTGAGAAGGCGCTGACAAATCAGGGCATTGAATACAGCATTTATTCTGACATCTGTGGTGAGCCAACAGATACCATGATCGAAAAAGGCTTACAGATCTATAAAGATGAGAACTGTGACTTCCTGGTAGCTCTGGGAGGCGGAAGCCCTATTGACTCTATGAAAGCCATCGGCTCACTGGTAGTAAACGGTGGAAGCATTTCCGACTACATGGGAAAAGTGATCGATGTAAAGATGCCGCCAATGGCGGCGATCCCTACCACAGCAGGAACGGGATCTGAGGCAACACAGTTCACGATTATCACGGATACCAAAAAAGACATCAAGATGCTTCTTAAAGGCAAAGTTCTCATGCCGGATCTTGCCATTATCGACCCGCAGTTTACTATGACTGCACCTCCAAAGATCACAGCAGCAACAGGTCTTGATGCACTTTGCCACTGTGTGGAAGCTTATACATCCAGAAAAGCACAGACACTTTCCGATACTTTTGCAGTATCTGCAGTAAAGAGGATCTTTAAATATCTTCCGGTTGCATATAAAGACGGAAAGAATGAAGAAGCTCGTGTACAGATGTCTGTCGCTGCTCTTGAGGCAGGAATCGCATTTAACAATGCATCTGTTACCATTATCCATGGAATGAGCCGTCCGATCGGAGCACTGTTCCATGTAGCACACGGACTTTCCAATGCCATGCTTCTGAAGGAGTGCCTTACCTTTGCGCTTCCCGGAACATACGACAGATTCGGAGCGTTGGGACGTGATATTGGTGTGGCGGATGCAACTGATTCTGATCAGGAAGCGGCTGAGAAATTCCTGAAAGCAGTAGAGTCACTTGTAAATGAACTGGATACTCCGACTCTGGAGCAGTTCGGTATCAATAAAGAAGAGTTCTTCAACGTCATCGACAAAATGGCACATGATGCCATGGACAGTGGAAGTCCTCAGAATACCATGCGTGATGTAACAGAAGAGGAAGTAAAAGAAATCTACAGAAAACTCTGGTAAAATGTAAATGTAAACTCTGCATTGCCAGATAGGAAAAGACTCCGGACCGGAGAAAAAGGCTCCGGAGTCTTTTTTCCCGTGGCAAATATAGCTGCAAAAGAAAAGGAGGCGTATCCTTCATGAGAAAAAAGTATATCTGTATTCTGGTGGCAGTCATAGGAGTTTGCAGCCTTTCCGGATGCGGGTCTTCTGCAAAGAAAACAGAAGAAGAGCAGGTAACGATCGGTGTTGTTACAAAATCTAAAAGCAGTGAATATTGGTTGTCTGTCTGCGACGGAATGAAAGATGCGGCAGAAAAATATCATGCAGATGTGGTGATTCTGTCTCCGGATTCCGAAACAGAAGAAGAGGTTCAGAAAAATATGATCCGGGATCTTCTGAAAACCGATATCCAGGCGATGGCAGTTTCTCCTATAGATTCCTATGAATGCGAAGATTATTTAAATTTCGCAAGAGAAAAGGGGATTTCTGTATATGCCTGTGATACTCCCATAGAGGATTCAGAAATCCCTTATATTGGAATTGACAATGAAAAACTAGGCTATGAGCTGGGCGAGCAGCTTGCAAAGGCTCTGGATCATAAAGGAAAGATTGGCGTGATCGCCGGTGATTTTAAGCAGGCTGGACACCGGATGCGTGTTGCCGGATTTGAAAAATATATGGAAAAAGAGCCAGGGATCACCATTGAAATGGTTCGGAACGGATACAGCAATATGCGGGTTTCCCAGAAGGATGTGGATGAGATCCTGGTGAAGTATCCGGATCTTAACGGAATCATGGCCACAAGTGCAGTGACGGCCCTGGGGCTTTCAGAGGCAACTGAAGGACGGGAGATTTCTATTGTTTCCGTAGATGCTCAGGAAGATGCCTTGAAAGCGGTTCAGGATGGGCGTATTGTGGCGCTTGGCGCGCAGTCCGGTTATCAGATCGGTTATGAAACCATCCGGTATATTGTGAAGGATCTGGAGGGAGAGGGAACAGGAGAAGATGAGATTCTGGATTCCCAGGTGCTTACCGAAGAAAATATTGATACATATATGAAGGATGACGGACATTCTCATCCCTGATACAAGCAGGTTTCCGTCCGCTGCTTATTATTTTTTACAATCCGGCAGAGGCATTGACTGATTCGGTAAAAAGTCAGGCTGGTATCCAAAAATAAAACACGAAACATAAAAATAGGACAAAAGAAGGATGTAGAGATATCAGAATCAGAAAAACTTTGGTACAGATTTAACAGTCAGGTAAAAATAATACCGAAAAAACTAAAATTTCTCATACTATGATAATCCTGTATTTTCGATAAAATAGAATCATCAAAAGGAAAGCGAAAATAAAAAACGAAAAGAAATGAAAGGGCGGGATAATAAGATGGAGAAGAAAAAACTTTCGGTATCAACAGGGCTGTGTTATGCTGGAGGAGATGTAGGATGTAATATCGTGTTCGGAATGATCGGAACACTGCTGACGCTGTTTTACACAGATTATGTAGGGATAAGCGCAGCAACAGTAGGACTGGTAATGTTACTTTCCAGATGCTTTGATGGATTTTCCGATCTGGTCATGGGTGTCATTGTAGAGAGGACCAATTCCAAATGGGGAAAATCAAGACCCTGGCTTCTGTGGATGAGCATTCCGTTTGCGCTGTCAGCAGTACTGCTTTTCACAGTGCCGCGTACAACAGGGATGCTTCAGTTTCTGTATCTCTTTGTAACCTATAACTTCTGTACGACCATATGCTATACAGCGATCAATCTTCCATATGGAAGCCTTTCTTCAATGATGATCCGCGAATCATCAGAGAGAGATAAACTCAGTGTATTGAGAATGGGACTGTCACCTATCGGAAAGATCGTTGCAGCAACCTGTACACTGCCGCTTGTAAAGCTTCTTGGAAATGATCAGGCTGCATGGATCAAGGTTATGAGTGTATGGGCAGTGCTTGCACTTGCACTTCTGCTTCTCTGCTTCTTCAGATGTGAGGAAAAGGTTCAGATCGAAGCAAGAAAGAAAGATGAGAAGCTTCCGATTCCGACAATGCTGAAGGCACTTTTTGCAAATCAGTATTTCTGGGCAGTAATGCTTCTGTGGACAGTGCAGAGTGTATCCTTTACGATCACAGGAACCATTCTTCCGTACTACTGTAAATATATTTTCAACAATGATACATGGATGTACAGCGCACTGTTCCTTACAGAAACCCTGGTTCTGGTAGTGGGAATCTTCATCTGCTCACCGTTGATCAAGAAATTCGGAAAAAGAAATATCGCATTTGTCGGTGGATTTGTTGCACTTGGCGGCCAGATTCTGTTTTTCCTGAATCCATACAGCTTCGGCTTCATGGTTATGAGCTGTGTCACACGTGCCATCGGACTTGCTCCACTGAACGCAGTTGTATTCAGTATGGTTGGTGATGTAGTAGAGTTCGGACAGTGGAAAAACCATATCCGTCAGGAAAGTCTGATCTTTGCAGGCGGTTCCATCGGAACAAAAGTTGGCGCAGGTCTTGCCTCCGCAGTGATCACAGGTCTTTTAAGCAGTTCCGGATATGTAAGCTCATCTGCAGGAATAACTGCACAGCCGGAAACAGCACTGGAGATGATCGTTTCTCTTTATAAATTTGGACCGATCCTCATTGCAGCAGTGATCATTGTAACGCTTTTCGGATATAAGCTTGACAAAATGTATCCGGCGATCATGCAGGAGCTTACCGAGCGCGAGGCACATGGACAGTTATAAACATTTTATTGTAAAACATATATTCAACCGCAAATAGGAAATCAGGCAGGGGTAGGATACTCCTGCTGTTTCCTGCGTTTATGGGCATATAGCATAGAGAGGCGTATATCCGCTTTACGGAAGGGAGGAGTTCTATGTTAAAAAGTATCCGGGCAAAGATATTACTGGCGATCCTGACAGTAACCATGTTTACTGCCTGTTCTCTTACGGTGGTATTTTATTTTCGGGCAGCAGGGATGATCGAAGAAAATTATTCAGGTATCCTGTATGGACGGATGCAGCAGACTATAAAAGAGCTGGACGAATCCCTGAAAGAGATTTATTATGTGAATACGAGAACTGCCTGGGATACAGATATACGGAATAATGCGAAGGACTACAGCTGTACAGAAAATGAAAACAGCCTGGAAAATATGGCCGGGCTTCTCCGGGAACACAGTCGGGAATATAAAGATATCAACTCCCTTTACTTTGTCTTTCCAGACAAAAAAATGGCTGTGACTTCTGAGGAATTTCCGGTAAACAAGCAGGGGATTTCAGGAGAACATATTGAGGAATTGGAAAAAATACAGGAACTGGATTCCTTTCCGGTTCTTGTGGAATCTCCGATCCATGAAGGCGGCAGCTTTCTTTCTGTGATCCAGAAGGTAGAGGATGATAACGGAGAGATTCTGGGGTATGTTGTCGCAGACATCAGGGAACGGGCAATTTATTACGAATATCTGGAAGCTGTCAATGATGAAAAGATCACCAGAATAGTTCTGGTAGACAGAAATGATGAAATCGTGACATCCGGAGACTACAGTGACATTGGAAAAACATTTCCGGAGATTACAGACCAGAATGTTCCTAAAATGGAAGGCTATGCAGAAAAAAACGGTGTGATCTCTTTTTTTAGCAGAGGTAGCTTTTCAGACTGCGGCTTATATCTGGAGGTACCGAAAAAAGAAGTTTTAAGCGGACTTTCCCGGATGCGGCTCTTTCTGATCGGAATATTTGGTGCAGTTTTTGTGGCAGCTGTGCTGCTGGCACTGTGGCTCTCCAGAGTAGTCTGCGGACCGCTCAGATCCATGACTGGCACGGTTGAGAAGGTTGGTGAGGGAGATCTGAGCCTCCGTACAGAAGTGACTACTGCTGATGAGATCGGAACCCTCGGAAAAGAATTCAACCACATGCTGGATTATATCGAAGCTCTGATCGCCCAGGTGATTGAAGAGGAACAGCAGAAAAAAGATGCAGAGCTGGAAGCACTGCAGTATCAGATCACACCGCATTTTATGTATAATACATTGAACTCCATCAAATTTGCGGCATTTCTGAAAGGGGAAAAAGAGCTGGCGGGGCTTATTGGAGATTTCGTGGAGCTTCTGCAGGCCAGTATCAACAAAAAGGGAAGCTTCCTTTCTGTTGCCGATGAGATCCATATACTGAAAAATTATATCCATCTGCAGGATTTTCGCTATCAGGGAAGCTTTCAGGTGAAATATGAGATCTCTGAGGAAGCATACCGGTGCTATATTCCAAGACTGATCCTTCAGCCGCTTGTGGAGAATGCTCTTCTTCACGGGATCGACATCAAACGGCAAACAGGAAAAATCTGGATCAGCGGAAACGTAAGTGAAGGAAAGCTGATCCTCATAGTAAAGGATAACGGCAGAGGAATGACAAAAGAGCAGATCCGAGATCTTTTTAACAGTCATGCAAAAAAAACAAACGGACTTTCCGCAGTAGGGATTCCAAATGTAAAAGAACGCCTGGAGCTTTATTACGGGACACAGGGAGGAATGGAATACGTAAGCAGTGGAAACGGTACGGAGGTCACGGTATTTCTGCCTGCGATCTATGATATGCCTGAAGAAGGGAGAAAAAATTAATGTACAGAACACTGGTGGCAGATGATGATTTTCTTGTAAGGAGCTATCTCAAAACCCTGGATTCCTGGGAAAAAGCAGGATATGAGATCGTGGATGATGCAGAAGACGGGGAGGAAGCTTATGGATTCCTTCAGAAAGAAAAAATCGATGTTCTTGTGACGGATCTTACCATGCCTGTGATGGATGGAATTGAGCTGATCAGAAAGATCCGTGAGGAAAACAGGGATATTTATATTATCGTGCTCAGCTGTCATGATGATTTTGAATATGTAAAAGAGGCCATGCGCCTTGGGGCGGATGAATATGTATTAAAGAACAGTTTGGATGAGGATAGTCTTTATGATACTCTGGAAAAATCAGCCCGGCTGATCGAGAAGCGCAGAGAAAAAAGTCAGGAACAGGCACGGACGAGAAAGCTGATCCATCTGGGAAGTCACGCTCTGAAGTATTATTTTTTTAACGGACTGATCTCGGGGATGCTGAAAAATCAGGCACGTGAGGAAAAGCGTGTGGAAGCCGGAATCGCCGGGAAATATTTTAACAGTGCTGTGATCTGTATGTTTATGGAGAACTGGGCAGAGAGGGAAAGACAATGGACGCCGCTGGAAGTGGAACAGTATTCCCATCATTTCCGTCACAGACTGCTGGAACGTACGGAGGAGCTTCTTGGGACAGAAAGTGAATTTGCGGAAGTGGTCTATCTTGGCGCAGGGATTTTTTGCTGTTTTCTTGATCTTTCCGGAGACTGCAGGACATCGGCTATGCAGCAGAGACTGACTGAGGCAGCAGCGATCTGCTACCGGCACTGTCAGGAGGATCTTTGTGATTTTGGTATCAGTGTCAGCAGTGTCTGCATGGGAGAGGATGGGATCCGCCAGGCTTATCAGCAGGCCAGAGAAATGATGAAGCTGCATTTTTATGAGAAAAAAGAGATCCTTTATTTTGAAGGGCGGAAGAAAGCGGACAGTGTTCTGCCGGAAAGTGCTGAGAAGCTGGAAGGGCAGATTTCCAGGCTGAAGGCAGGGAAAGACCGAAAGAAAGCGGAGGAACTCTGGACACAGGTTCTCGCTGACTGTCAGGATCGCTATACCGATGGAAGACTTCTGGTACAGTGGCTTAAGAAATTGAATCAGACAGCCGGAATTGAGAAAGAGCCCATCTGGTATGGAGATATCGAAAGCTTTGAGAAATTCAGGGAAAAGGGCAATGCCTGTATTTCACAGCTTTTTGTGGGGGAAGAGGATGCTGTTCCGGAGGGAATCTCTGCTGCTGTGAAAAAAGCACTGGAGTTTATCCGGGAACATTATGAAGCGCCGATCAGCCTCCAGGATGCAGCAGATGCGGCGGAGGTAAATCCTGCTTATCTCAGTTATCTTTTCAAACAGGAGATGAAGATCGGTTTTTCCAATTATGTGCAGGAGCTTCGGATCGACTGTGCAAAGAAGCTTCTTTCAGAAACAAACTGTAAAGTGAAGGATGTGGCATTGCGTTCCGGTTTTGGAGATTATCATTATTTTTCCAAGACATTTAAGAAGTTTACGGGCTTAAGTCCTGCGGAATACAGAAAAGAATCCGGATTATCATAGAAAGAGGTGCTTAGTATGGGAGTTACTATAAGGCAGATCGCGGAAGCTGCCGGTGTTTCCAGAGGTACTGTTGACAGAGCGTTAAATAACAGGGGCAGGATCCGTCCGGAGGTTGCTGAGAGGATCCGTGCCATCGCTGATGAGATGGGGTATAAGCCGAATCAACTGGGCCGTGCTCTATCCATGAGCAGAAATAATATTAAGATCGGCGTGATCCTGCAGGGTGCGGAAACACCTTTTATGAAAGAAGTTCTGAAGGGGATACAGGAGGCGTGCGCTGAGGTGGATAATCTTGGTGGTACAGTCCTGGTCCATAAGATCGAGCATCAGAATGCGGAGGATGTTATTTTCGCCATGGAGAAGATGCGGATGGAAGAGGTTCGTGGTATTGCCATGGTTCCTTTGGATGAGGAACGTGTGAAAAGGGAAATTGACCGGTTTGTGGAGGAATTTCGGATCCCGGTGGTGACGTTTACTTCGGATGTGGAGGATACGAAACGGCTTTGCTTTGTAGGGCAGAACGGTGTGCAGTGTGGCCGTGCGGCTGCGGGGCTTATGGGGGAGCTGACCGGTGGAAAAGGAAAGGTTGCTGTGATTTCCGGCTATAGTACCAATACTTCTCTGAGCAGCAGGGTGGTTGGATTCCGTGAGGAAATTGCGCGGAAGTATCCTGGGATTGAGATCATTGGGCCGGAGTATTGCTTTGAGGAGAATGGCAGGGCCAGGGAGATTACGGAAGGGATATTTAAGGATGTTCCGGATCTTGACGGGATATATCTTACTTCTCATGGTGAGGAGGGGGTGTGTGAGGCAATCGCCGGAGCGGGGAAAGCTGGTCGGGTGAAGATGGTTGCCAATGATTTTATGGGGCGGAATTATGAGCTGATGAGGGAAGGGTTTATTCATTTCCTGATCGGGCAGGATGCCAGGATACAGGGGTATGAGCCGGTGATGATTTTGTTCCGGCTGCTGTTTAATGGGGAAGCGCCGGAGAGGGCGAAGATTTTTACGGAAATATATATAAGGAATGAGTATACGATTCCGGAGGGGAGACACTGAAGTGGGGTGTCTCCTTTTTTTTGTGCGGAGGGACGCCGCGGAAGGGGATGCTGTCTGGTCTGCGGCTTCGTCGGGGGCTGGCTTCTAGGACGCCGGAAATCTGCTAAAAGCGTTTTTCAAAAGTCCGAACTCGCGGCCTGTTGCCGCTCAGACAGCGGACTTTTGAAAAACAACGCAGATTCCCGCCGTCCAAGAATCAGCTCCCCTCCTGCAGAAGCAGAGCCAGACAGCATCCCCTTCCGCGGCTGGTGTTTCCAGCGAGAAAAAATGTCGTTTGACGATAGGTTGTGGGTCGTCAGCGCTGCGCTGGACGACTGCAAGGGCTGAGTTTGCGCCTGTTTGCCGGGAGAGTTGTGGGCATCGGCGCTGCGCTGGATGCTTGAAGGGATGTAAGCTGTGATGCTGTGATGGATGCTTGAGTGGATGTGAGCTGTGATGCTGTGCTGGATGCTTGAGGGGATGTAAGCTGTGATGCTGTGCTGGATGCTTGAGTGGATGTGAGCTGTGATGCTGTGTTGGATGTTTGGAGGGGGTGGCGTGTGGGATGATTAGGGTGATTGTATGGGAATGTGTTGGAGATGTTTTTGGTGAAGTTGACCTAAAAATATTACATATTGTGGCTAAAAATAGTTCTCGTCATTTTTAATAGAAAAAAGATGGTAATATTGTACAATATTAGGGGTTGCGATTTGTGTGTTGCGATGATATTATATTAAGCATAAAGAGCGTGTTCGGACACGCAAAGAGATTACATTGGGAAAATAAATCAAAAGGAGATCAAAACTATGATTAAAGTTGGTATTATCGGAGCAGGTAGAATTGGTAGAGTTCATATTACCAGTATCACAACAAGGGTGCCGGATGCGGTGATCAAGACGGTTGCAGATCCTTTCTTAAATGATGAGACTGCTGCATGGGCTAAGAGCATGGGTGTTGAGCACACGACTAAGGATTATAAGGAGATTATCAACGATCCTGAGATTTCCGCAGTTCTGATCTGTTCTTCTACAGATACTCATTCTCCGATTTCTGTAGAGGCTATCAAGGCTGGCAAGCATGTTTTCTGTGAGAAACCGATCGATCATGACATTGCCAAGATCAAAGAGGTTATCGATGCTCTTGAGGGCACAAATCTGAAATATCAGGTTGGTTTTAACAGAAGATTCGACCATAACTTTGAGTCTCTTCAGCAGGCTGTTGCAGCTGGTAAGGTTGGTAAACCGGAGATCATCAAGATCACTTCCCGCGATCCTGAGCCGCCTAGCATTGATTATGTTAAGGTTTCCGGTGGCATGTTCCTGGATATGACAATTCATGATTTCGATATGGTTCGTTATCTTGCAGGCTGCGATGCTACAGAGGTTTATGTTCAGAGCGCAAATCTGGTTGATCCGGCTATTGGTGAGGCTGGGGATGTTGATACAGCTGTTATCACTCTTCAGATGGAGAATGGTGCTATTGCTGTTATCGATAACTGCAGAAGAGCTTCCTATGGCTATGATCAGAGAGCTGAGGTTTTCGGTTCTGATGGTATGGCTGCTATTTCCAATGACAGCCAGTCTTCCACAGTGATCAGCAATGCTGAGGGTGTTACAGGCGAGAAGCCGATGTTCTTCTTCCTTGAGAGATACATGGACGCTTATGGTAAAGAGGTTGCAGCATTTATTGATGCGATCGTTAATGACAAAGAGACACCTCTTAATGTTTATGATGGTCTGAAGCCGGTATTAATGGGTCTTGCAGCTAAGAAATCCAGCGAGGAGCACAGACCGGTTAAGATTTCTGAGATTATGGAATAATTCAAATAAAAAGGAGAATTGACCAATGTTTGATAAGAATAAAGTAAAGCTTGGTATTGCACCAATTGCATGGACAAATGATGATATGCCGGATCTTGGCAAAGAGAATACTTTTGAGCAGTGCGTCAGTGAGATGGCTCTTGCCGGTTTCACAGGCTCCGAGGTGGGTAACAAGTATCCGAAGGATCCTGAGGTTCTTAAGAAGGCTCTTGAGCTTCGTGGTGTTGAGATCTGTAACCAGTGGTTCTCAAGCTTCCTGATCACCAAACCGTTTGAGGAGGTTGAGAAGGAGTTCCGTGCACAGCTTGCTTTCCTGAAAGCTATGGGTGCGAAAGTGATCGGCGCATCTGAGCAGAGCCACAGTGTTCAGGGCCAGATGGATACTCCGATTTTCGGACATAAATATGAGATGAATGACGAAGAGTGGGATACCTTCTGCACAGGTATGAACAAGCTTGGTAAGATCGCAAAAGAGGAGTATGGTATTGCTCTTACTTTCCATCATCATATGGGTACTGTTGTACAGAGCCTTGCTGAGGTTGACCGTATGATGGAGAATACAGATCCTGAATATGTAAGTCTTCTTTTTGATACCGGTCACTTTACATACTGTGGAGAGGATCCTCTTGAGGTTGTAAAGAAATATGTTCACAGGATCAAACATGTTCATCTGAAGGATATCCGTCCGGAAGTTGTTGAGCAGGTTAAGAAAGAAAACATGAGCTTCCTTGCAGGCGTAAGAGCCGGTGCCTTCACGATTCCGGGAGATGGATGCATCAACTATGATCCAATCTTCAAGGTTCTCGAGGATGCAGGCTACGAGGGATATATGGTTGTTGAGGCTGAGCAGGATCCGGCTAAGGCTAATCCGCTTGAGTATGCGATCCGTGCAAGAAAATTCATTGCTGAGAAGACAGGCTTATAATTACGACAGGGAAATAGGTGCATGCTGATGTACAGTTAAGCGGAATAAAGATGTCCGCTTTGCATAGAAAAAGCGGTATCAGCCAGTAGTGCTTTGACACCGCTTTTTTCTGTAAGAAGATGCAAACAGTGTACGATAAACAGGACAGGAGGGCCGAATCATGGCACTTGTGAAAATGAAAGATCTGCTGAGACGTGCCGAAGAGAAAAATATTGGCTGCGGTGCTTTCAGTGTTGGTAATATGGAAATGGTAAGAGGTGCGATCCGTGCAGCAGAAGAACTGGATACTCCGATCATCCTTCAGATCGCGGAGGTGCGTTTGAAAAATTCTCCGCTTCACCTGATGGGACCGATGATGGTACAGGCTGCAAAGGAGGCTAAGGTGGATGTGGCTGTCCATCTGGATCATGGTCTTACTTTTGAGACGGTTGACAAGGCTCTGGAGCTTGGCTTTACATCGGTTATGCTGGATGCTTCTACGCTTCCTTTTGAGGAAAACATCGCCAGAGTAAAGGCCGTTGTGGAGAAAGCACGTAAATACGGCGCTACAGTTGAGGCTGAGCTGGGACTTGTGGGCGGAAGTGAGGATGGAAGCTGTGACCACGGTATCCGCTGCACAGATCCGGATGATGCGGTCGTTTACGCAAGAGAGACAGGTATTGATGCGCTTGCAGTTGCCATCGGTAATGCCCATGGTAATTATCCGGTAGCGCCGACGCTTGCTTTTGATGTATTGGAGAAGATCCATGAGAGAGTGGATATTCCGCTGGTTCTTCATGGCGGCAGTGGCATCACTGATAAAGATTTCCAGAAGGCAATCTCTCTTGGCATCCGTAAGGTGAATATTGCCACAGCAAGCTTTAACAGCCTGACAGCTCATGTGGAGAAATATATGGAATCAACAGATAAGCATAATTTCTTTGACCTCAATGAGGCTATGGTCCAGGGTACTTACGAGAATGTGAAGAAACATATTCTTGTATTTAATGAGCCATATCAGGAGTAGGTCAAGGATTTTCTTGTAAAAAAAGAAAAGGTCTGATAAGATGTTCTCAGTGAAAATAACTGGGAACATCTTTTTTGTGCCCATAAAAGAGGAGAGATAAAAATGGAACAGAAAGAGACTGTCTGTTCAGTTGCGAAGAAATGCGGCGGTTGCCGTTATCAGGGTGTATCCTATCAGGAGCAGCTTCGCAGGAAACAGAGAATTACAGAAGGCCTTCTGAAAAAATTCGGAAAAGTAGAGCCGATCATTGGAATGGAAGATCCCTATTATTACAGAAACAAAGTTCATGCAGCTTTTGGCCGTGACCGGAAGGGAAACGTAATTTCCGGGATTTATGAGGAGAAGAGTCATAGGATCGTTTCCGTAGATGACTGTATGATCGAAGATAAAAAAAGTCAGGAGATCATCCGTACCATACGTGGTATGCTGAAATCCTTTAAGATCAAGACCTATGATGAGGATACAGGATATGGACTTCTCCGCCATGTGCTTGTGCGGAGAGGCTTTTCCACAGGAGAGATCATGGTGGTATTAGTTACGGTTTCTCCAATATTTCCATCTAAGAATAACTTTGTAAAAGCTCTCCGTAAAGAGCATCCGGAGATCACTACGGTGGTTCTCAATGTCAATGACAGACAGACAAGCATGGTACTTGGAGACCGCAATATCGTACTTTACGGACCGGGATTCATCAAAGATCGACTTATGGGACTGACCTTCCGTATTTCTCCATCTTCTTTTTATCAGGTAAATCCTGTGCAGACAGAAGTACTTTACGGAAAGGCTATGGAGTTTGCGGCAATGACAGGAAAAGAGAGGGTGATCGATGCTTACTGCGGCACAGGTACTATCGGGATCATCGCTTCCGGGAATGCCAGGGATGTCATTGGTGTAGAACTGAACCGTGATGCTATCCGTGATGCCAGAATGAATGCCAGGGAAAACAAGATCCGTAATGTTCGTTTTGTTCCGGGAGATGCAGGATGGTTTATGGAAGGAATGGCAGCAGAGGGAGAGAAGGTGGAGGTTGTTCTCATGGATCCGCCACGTTCCGGAAGTGACCGTAAATTCCTTCACTCCCTTTTGACTCTTTCACCGGAAAAAATTGTTTATGTATCCTGCAACCCGGAAACCCTAGCAAGAGATCTTGCCTACCTTACTAAGAGAGATTACCTGGTAAAGAAGATGCAGCCGGTTGATATGTTCCCGCTCACCGATTCAGTGGAGGTTGTTTGCCTTCTGGAGAATCGTAGGACCAGACCGGGAAGAGCTTAGATTTTTGGCAGCTCACAGTGATATGCGATGCCAAGGGGCGTAACAAGAAGCGGATGGACCGGACGGTATACCGGAAGCTTCAGCCTCTTTTCAAAAACGGTAGTAAATTCCTTAAACATGGAAGAACCGCCAACTACATAAACAGCCGGAACCTGATAGCCCTTTAGAAATTTCTCGGTGATCACAGCCATTTTTTCTACAGTGGCCTTGATCACAGGGAAAATTTCGTCTTCTTTTTCCGGAGTAGTTTTCAATACTTCGGCTTCCTCATAAGGGATCTTATAGTGACCGGCGACTGTCATGGTCATATGGCTGCCGCCAGTAGCCTCATCATCGGTGTAGATAACTTTTCCGTCTTTCAGGATGCTGATACCGGTTGTGCCGCCACCCACATCCACAACAGCACCGTCTGTGATCTTAAGGACAGCAGCTGCGGCAGTAGGCTCGTCCACGATATTTGTAACCTCGAAACCGGCACCCTCCAGAACATAGCCGATGCTTTTGACACTGCCCTCAGAAACTCCTGGAGGGATGGCAGCAGCACCGTAAATAAGTTCTGTGCCAAGCCTTTCCTCCAGCTCATTTTTAAGCTTTGTCACAAGCTGGACAGATTCATAGTAATTGACGATCACTCCATCCTGGATCGCATGGGATGGTGCGGAAATTCCGGCTATGGGACGGTTATTCCGGTCGACAACGGCAAGAACGGTATTGGCAGTACCAAGGTCGATGCCTGTCTTCAGACGACCGCGGAATTTTTTACATTCACCTGTTTCTACAAGTTCTGCAAAATTGGACAAAGTTCTGTTTTTTAATTCCATTCAAAATACTCCATTTCTTTCAGACAGGGACAAAAAGAATTTTGCCCCTGATATAAATTCTAATAATTGCGGCCGGTAAAGATGGCAACGGATCTGGGCCGCATGCAGAAATCGTGTTCAATGCGTGGCTCCTGGCCTTTTTCGTAGAAATAACGGCCATTTCCGTCACCGAACGTGTTGACACAGAGATACCATGCACCGGGACGGGCAAGCTCCGGAAGTGTGACCGTTACGTCCTCCCAGTATGCGTTGATCACAATGTAGATCAGGTCATCAGTGCCTTTGCTCTTATCATAGCCTGCAAAGCTTACAGCGAAGGTGTGGGCATCTCTTGGAATGGTCACATCCCTTGCGTCAATGTTATGAGTGTGGATATTTTCCATACCGCATACTGCGTTGGGAAGCTTCCGGGAGATAACAGGGTGGTCTTTACGGAACCGGATCATAAATTTGAAAAATTCAAAAAGATCGTGATTTTTCTCCAGAAGCTTCCAGTTGATCCATGAGGTTTCGTTATCCTGACAGTAGGTATTGTTATTTCCGTGTTTTGTGTTTCCGAATTCATCACCTGCAAGGAACATCGGGGTTCCGCGGCTGGACATCAGTACAGCACAGGCATTTCGTATCATGCGGAAGCGGAGGGAGAGCACTTCGGGGTTGGTGGAATCGCCCTCTTCTCCACAGTTCCAGCTGCGGTTATCGTTGGAACCGTCGGTGTTATTCCAGCCGTTTGCTTCGTTGTGTTTTTCATTGTAGGAATAAAGATCATACATGGTGAAGCCATCGTGGCAGGTAAGGAAATTGACACAGGAATTGTATCCTGCATAATTGTCATTATGATCAGAATAAAAGCCTCCGTACAGATCACCGGAACCGGAAATACTCCATGCAGCGTCCCAAGCATTCCAGAAATCTCCCTTCAGGAAGGAACGGAGGCAGTCACGGTAACGGCCATTCCATTCAGCCCATCTGCGGCTGGCAGGGAAAGAACCAACCTGATACAGCCCGCCGGCATCCCAGGCTTCTGCGATCAGTTTGACATTTCTAAGGACCGGATCGTAAGCGAGAAGCTCCAGAAGGGGCGGATTGTTAAGTGGAGAACCGTCCTCATGGCGTCCGAGAATGCTGGCAAGATCGAAGCGGAAGCCGTCCACACGGTAGTTGATGGTCCAGTAACGTAAGCATTCAAGGATCATCTGACGTACAATGGGATGGTTACAGTTCAGAGTATTTCCACATCCGCTGAAATTGTAGTAATTTCCCTCTGGAGTCAGCATATAATAAACCTTATTGTCAAAGCCCTTAAAGCAGAAGGTTTTTCCCAGCTCGTTTCCTTCGGCGGTATGATTGAATACAACATCAAGAATTACTTCGATGCCATTTTCGTGGAGCTCACGGATCAGCTCTTTCAGCTCAGTTCCCTCACAGTTATGCTCCGGCTTGGAAGCGTAGCTGGTGTTTGGAGAAAAGAAGTTGACAGAATTGTATCCCCAGTATTCCAGAAGCCGTTTGCCATTTACAGTACGGGCATTCATATTCTCGTCGAACTCGAAGATCGGCATCAGCTCTACGGCGTTGATCCCCAGTTCCTTGAGATAAGGGATCTTTTCACGAAGACCGGCAAAGGTTCCCGGGTGCATAACACCGGAAGAAGAATCCTGTGTAAAGCCGCGGACGTGAAGCTCATAGATGATCAGGTCACTGATCTTACGGGTGGACTGCGGCATGTCTTCCCAGTCAAAGGAATCACGTACCACACGGGCATGATAGCTTCCGATCTTTTGCTGGCCCCATTCACGCTGACCGGCAACGGCTTTGGCATAAGGATCAAGAAGAACCTTTGTCTTATCGAAGATGTGACCCTTTTCCGGTTCGTAAGGACCGTCAATGCGGTAGCCGTACTCCAGATCTTCGATGTCCAGTCCCATGACGATCATGGAGTAGACATCACCGATACGACAGGCATTGGGAAAAGGAAGGACTGCGAAGGGTTCCTCTTCTCCGTAGTGGAAAAGAAGAAGCTCGCAGGATGTACCGTGGCGGGTATGTGCGGTAAAGTTGACTCCGTTGGAAAGAGGAGTAGCGCCATTTAATTCAAAAAACCCGGGACGTACAGGAAATCCCGCAATAATATCTGTGGGCCGGGATGTCAGTGTATTCTCAGAGAGCATAGTCTGATTCTGTGTTTTCATTTCCGGTATCCTCCTTGGTGAAAATTTTTTTACAAACAAAAATATTATAACTGATTTTCAGAAAAAAGTACAGGCTGGGTTGTTGAGAACAAAGTGAACAGCAGCATTCCAATAACGCGGGAACCTTCGGGAAAATCTTCTTGAGGTTTTTGACGGGAAGGCTTACAATATGAACCAGAAACTTTGAAAATGTAAGGAAAGGAATAATAGCAGTATGAATGAAGAAACACTGGAGATTTCTTTTGACCAGATAGAGAAAGAACGGGGGAAATATCTTCTGATAGATACCCGTGATAAAGTAACTGTAGAATATGGAATGATCCCGGGAGCAATCTCTGTTCCGGAACAGGAACTGGAAGAGCGGGCAGAAGAACTGAAGGGGGATAAGATACCGGTCCTTTACTGTACAAGAGGGCTTTTCAGCCAGGAGGGTGCAGAGATGCTCCGGGAAAAAGGAATTCCCGCACTGAGCCTGAAAGGTGGATATACAGGATGGCTTTTTCAGCAGATGCAGAAAGAATCCGGTAAAGAGAACAGTGAAGAAGAGGAAAATGATGCAATGGAACAGCGGCGGAAGGATATCGAGCTGAGTATCCGCAAAAAGTTCCATAAGCAGCTGTTTTCCAGATTTGCCAGGGGAATCAACGATTATGAGCTGGTGAAGCCGGGAGATAAGATAGCAGTCTGTATTTCCGGTGGTAAGGACTCTATGTTGATGGCCAAACTGTTCCAGGAACTGAAGCGTCATAACAAGTTTCCCTTTGAACTGGTGTTTCTTGTGATGGATCCGGGATATAATGAGGCAAACCGTGCGGTGATCGAGCACAATGCCAGGCTTCTCGGGATTCCGATCACAGTGTTTGAGACTGAGATCTTCGATGCGGTTTATAATATAGAAAAATCCCCATGCTATCTCTGTGCCCGTATGAGAAGGGGCTATCTTTACAGCAAGGCAAAGGAGCTTGGCTGCAACAAGATCGCTCTTGGACATCACTATGATGATGTGATCGAGACGATCCTGATGGGAATGCTTTACGGAGCGCAGGTACAGACTATGATGCCGAAGCTCCATAGTACAAATTTTGAGGGAATGCAGCTGATCCGTCCTATGTATCTGATCCGGGAGGCAGATATCAAACACTGGAGAGATTATAATGACCTTCATTTTATCCAGTGTGCATGTAAATTTACCGATACCTGTACTACCTGCCGTACAGATGGTACCAGTGTTTCCAAGAGAATGGAGATCAAGAATCTGATCGCAGAACTTAAGAAGGTAAATCCACATGTAGAAAGTAATATTTTCCGAAGTGTGGAAAATGTTAATCTTCATACAGTTATCGCATACAAAAAAGATGGAGTGAAACATTCTTTTCTGGAAGGGTATGAGGACTGACAGATATAAATAAAAGCTGCTCAGGCGTTAGCCCGGGCAGCTTTTACTTTTTCCCGCTGTTTGGTAAGATCATAATATTCATCAGAGATGATCCCGCGACTGGAAAGTGCTTCGTAGGTTTTCTGCTGTGCGGGGGTCATCTTCATTCCGATTGTGGAATTGACATCGGTCAGTACGCAGCTTGTTTTTTCTACCAGCCAGAAAAGTGCGGAATCATCATCGGGGATCATTTTCCAGATTTCGTTTTCTGTATATGGAAGAAGGGACATGAGAGTTTTTAAGTGTCCATCCTGGATCAGACGGTAATCCCCGTCCGGCATGATGATGCCATCGCCATAGAGTTCTTTTTTCTGTTCCATTTTCTGCAGAAGTTTTTCTGTGAGTTTCATGATCGGCTCCTTGATCTTTATTATTTCAACAGTTTTCAGGCACTGCTTTTTTATGAAGTTAAAAAAATAACAATCAGCGTCTATTGTATGAAGCGGCGACAAAAATGTCAAGAGGTTAAAAAGATTTTCGATGCTTATGAATGATTTTTGTTGTGCAATTTGTTTGCTTTTGTGAGGCTAAAGGTTAAAATTATGTAAAAATTATCGTAAAATAAGATCTTCTGTGGTATAATATGAATATTCAAAAAATTCAAGGAAGGACGATGCAGATGTTGAAAAACTGGAACCCGGAACAGATTCCGGAAAAAGAGGATATCAAAGTGCGTTTAAGTGCTGCAAGAACCAGATTATATGAATTGCAGATGGCTCTGAAAGAGCATAAGATTCCGGTGATCGTGCTGTTTGAAGGCTGGGGAGCTTCCGGAAAAGGAAGTACCATAAGTAAGGTGATCAAGAATATCGATCCTCGTTTCTTCAAAGTTGCGACTATGTCAGCACCTACAGAGGAAGAACTTCGGAAACCATTTCTTTACCGATATTTCAGGGAAATCCCGGAAGCGGGCAAGTTTACATTCCTGGATTCAGGATGGATGGATCAGACCTGTCGTGAACGTATGGATAAAAAGCTGAAGGGTGACAATTATTCAAAACGGATTGACAGTATCCGGAGATTTGAACGTCAGCTGACGGATAATGGATATGTACTCCTGAAATTTTTTATGCAGATCGACCGGAAAGAACAGGAAAAACGTATGGGCATCCTTCTGGAAAGCAAGGATACCAGATGGAGAGTCAATGAATATGATCTCTGGCAGAATGATCATTATAAGAAGTGCAGAAAGATTTTCGACCAGTATATGCAGGATACCAATACATCTGCGGCTCCATGGTATATTGTCGATGCCGGTGACCGGAAGTGGGCAGAACTGCAGGTACTGGAAACCATGATTAGCAATATAGAGGTTGCCATGGAAAACAGCAAACATGCAGTGCCGATCCTGCAGAATGTTTTTCCTCTGGTGGAGATGCCCAGATTAAGCGAGATTCCTCTGGATGGAAAAGAAGTGGGGGATGAAGAGTACAAGGCAGAGCTTAAGGAACTGCAGGCAAAGCTTGGAAGTCTGCATAACCGTCTTTACCGAAAAAGAGTGCCTGTGATCATCACCTATGAAGGCTGGGATGCTGCCGGAAAGGGAGGAAATATCAAGAGGATCACGGAGGCTCTTGATCCCCGTGGATTTGAGGTACATCCTATCGCAAGTCCGGAGCCTCATGAAAAAGCCCGTCATTATCTGTGGCGTTTCTGGACAAGGCTTCCCAAGGATGGTCACATTGCCATCTTTGACCGGACGTGGTACGGAAGAGTGATGGTAGAACGTCTGGAGGGCTTCTGCAGCGAGAATGACTGGAGACGTGCCTACAATGAGATCAATGAATTTGAGAAGGAGCTTTCTGACTGGGGCGCTGTGATCGTGAAATTCTGGGTCCACATTGATAAGGACACCCAGCTTGCCAGGTTCAACGACCGCCAGAGCAATCCGGAAAAACAGTGGAAGATCACGGATGAGGACTGGAGAAACCGTGAAAAATGGGATCAGTATGAAACAGCAGTAGATGAGATGCTTCAGAAAACCAGCACTGCTTATGCACCATGGCACATTCTGGAATCCGTAGATAAGAAATATGCAAGGCTGAAGGCGCTTCGGATCGTGATCGAAGAAATTGAGAAAGCGCTGAAATAAGAGATAAAAGCTGCGGCAGGATAACAGATATTCTGCTGCAGCTTTTTGTCTGAAGAGAGATGAATCAATTCCGGAGATAGTTTCGCATACTGCGAAGAGCATGTTTTTCCAGTCGGCTGACCTGAGCCTGGGAGATACCAATCTCATCAGCTACCTCCATTTGGGTTTTTCCCTCGTAGAAGCGGAGATCGATAATGTGACGTTCACGCTCTCCAAGCCGGTTCATGGCATCTCGAAGAGAAATATCCTCCACCCAGTTTTCTTCCAGGTTCTTTTTATCACTGATCTGATCCATAACATATAGGGTATCTCCGCCTTCGGAATACACGGGCTCAAAAAGGCTTACCGGGCTCTGGATCGCATCCATGGCATAGACGATCATTTCCTTGTCGATACCGATCTCATCAGCGATTTCTGCAATGGTAGGCTCTTTGAGATGCTGCCGCATATAGTTTTCCCGGGTATAGATGGTTTTGTAAGCGATATCCCGCAGAGAACGGCTGACCCGTATGCTGTTGTTATCACGGAGATATCTTCGGATCTCTCCGATGATCATGGGAACTGCATAGGTGGAAAATTTTACCTGAAGAGTGGTGTCGAAATTATCGATCGCTTTGATCAGGCCGATGCAACCGATCTGAAAAAGGTCATCCGGATTTTCACTGCTGTTCTGAAAACGCCGGATCACGCTTAAAACAAGCCGCAGATTGCCTTTGATGTACAATTCCCTGGCTTCTTCATCGCCAGCTTTGATTCTTTTAAAGAGCTCCGCCTTTTCTTCCTGATCGAGAACGGGAAGGGTTGAGGTATTTACTCCGCAGATTTCAACTTTATTCAGTGCCATCTTAGAATCCTCCTTGTCTTGTCAGTACATTAAGATGATTCTCAGAGGGCGGTTGAAATATACTTTTTCAGGGAAAATATAAAAAATAAAGGGCCTTGACAATAAGGAGGTATTTATTCTCCGGACAGCAGTTTTTCATTACGGAAATCAACAAGGATGATATCTTCGCCGATCTGGCGGATGCAGTCCCATGGAATGGAATATTCATTTTCTTTGGAAAAACACCAGCAAAATTTTCCCGGTTCCGGCATGATCAGGGCTTTCAGACGTGCGGTTTCACAGCAGAATTCCACATCAAGAGGGCAGCCAAGACTGCGGCAGGTATGGATATTGATCACTTCTTTTTGTTTCAGCTCACAGATGCGCATAAATTCATCACCTGGTATGATTTTATGGAAAATCTGTAAAATTTATGCAAGTCCGATTATTGACACATTATGTGCATTTATTTTATAATAAAAACGAATTTAGTAATGATTTACTGATCCGGAAAGGGGGAGAGTTCCGTGAGATGTCCGTTCTGTAACCAGGATAATACAAGAGTTGTAGATTCCAGACCTGTAGAGGATACCAATTCCATCCGCCGCCGCCGTCTCTGTGATGCCTGCGGAAAGCGTTTTACAACTTATGAGAAGGTGGAAACGATTCCGCTGACTGTGATCAAGAAGGATCAGAACCGGGAAAGCTATAAACGTTCCAAGATCCAGGATGGTGTTCTTCGTGCCTGCTATAAGCGCCCCATTCCCATTGAGAGAGTGGAAGAGATGATCGATTCCATAGAAGGAGATATTTTCCGGTCAGAAGACCGTGAGATCAGCAGTACCAAGATCGGAGAGATCGTTATGGAGCATCTGAAGGATCTGGATGCGGTGGCGTATGTACGCTTTGCGTCTGTATACAGAGAGTTTAAAGATGTCAGTACCTTTATGGATGAGCTGAAGAAGCTGATCAATTAAGAGATTAAATGAATAGACCGCAAATGCAGGAGATTTCAGGCCGATTGTCAAAAGACAACCGGCCTTTTTTGAAACATGAATGTTCGATTTTTCAGAGATCGTAAAAGTGGATACAAAAAAACAGGAACCGCCTGGGAAAAATCCTCTGCGGTCCCTGCTATAAATATACATTAATGATTCAGGAAACTTAATTAAACAATACCCTGAGCTTTCATAGCGTCAACAACTTTTTCGAAGCCGGCGATGTTTGCACCTACAACATAGTTGTCTTCCATACCGTAACGTTTAGCAGCGTCATCAGCTTTGTGGAAGATATCGATCATGATGTGGTGGAGTTTCTCATCAACCTCTTCTCTTGTCCAGGAAAGTCTCATGGAGTTCTGGCTCATCTCAAGTGCAGATGTGGCAACACCGCCAGCGTTTGCGGCTTTACCAGGCATGAAGAGAACACCGTTCTCCTGAAGGTATGTTGTTGCATCAAGAGTAGTAGGCATGTTTGCACCTTCAACGACGTATTTGCAGCCATTTGCAACCAGTGTTTTAGCTCCGTCAAGACCAAGCTCGTTCTGAGTAGCACATGGAAGGTAGATATCACATTTGATATTCCAGATGCCAAGTCCCTCAGTGTAGGTAGCACCCTCAACACGGTCTGCATATTCTTTGATACGTCCACGTTTTACTTCTTTGATATCCTTTACGACGTCAAGGTTGATTCCGTTCGGATCGTAGACATATCCGTTGGAGTCGTTCATTGCAACAACCTTGGCACCAAGCTGAGTAGCTTTCTCAACAGCGTAAATAGCTACATTACCGGAACCTGTTACAACGATTGTTTTTCCTTCTACGGAATCATTGTGAGCTTTGGCGATCTCGTTGAGCATGTATACAACACCGTAACCGGTAGCCTCTGTACGGATCAGGGAACCTCCGAAGGAAAGACCCTTTCCTGTAAGGACACCCTCATAAAGGCCACGGATTCTCTTATACTGTCCGAAGAGATAACCGATCTCACGTCCGCCGACACCGATGTCACCAGCCGGAACATCTGTATCTGCGCCGATATATTTGCAAAGCTCTGTCATAAAGCTCTGGCAGAATGCCATAACCTCTCTGTCAGATTTACCCTTAGGATCGAAGTTGGAGCCACCTTTTCCACCGCCGATCGGAAGGCCTGTAAGAGAGTTTTTAAAGGTCTGCTCAAAACCAAGGAATTTCAGGATACCCTGATTTACAGAAGGATGGAATCTTAAGCCGCCTTTGTATGGTCCGATGGCGCTGTTGAACTGAACACGATATCCCTTGTTAACCTGTACAGTTCCGTTATCATCGATCCACGGTACTTTGAAGGAGATGATCCTCTCTGGCTCTACAAGACGCTCAAGGATAGAAAGTTTACGATACTCTTCCTCATTTTTGTCAATTACGACTTTAAGGGAATCGAGAACTTCCTTAACTGCCTGATGGAATTCTGGCTCGCCAGGATTCTGTGCTACAACTCTTTCATAAACTTCTTCTGTGTAAGACATTGTTGTTTCCTCCTCATCACATATTAAATTGCGTTGAAAACTAAATTCGAGTGCTATTATACATTAACATGCTAAAAAAGGGAAGTGCTAAATTTAATTTTTTTAAATTTTTATTTCTTGCGTTGAAAGCCTAAATGTGAGATGATATAGAATAAATATTTTTTGACTATGAAATTAAAATGGTTAAATAATAGTGAAAATTAGAAGAGGAGTGGTTTTTATGAGAACATTCGGGAAATCATCAAAGCTTGACAACGTGCTGTACGATGTGCGCGGACCGGTTGTGGATGAGGCTGCCAGAATGGAAGAAGATGGAATGGAGATTCTGAAGCTGAATATTGGTAATCCGTATCCATTTGGGTTTTCAGCACCTCAGGAAGTGATCCTGGATATGCTGAGTAATGTTCGTACTTCCCAGGGATATTCCGATTCCAAGGGCATTTTTTCTGCAAGAAAAGCGATCATGCAGTATGCACAGCTTCGCGGGATCCCGGGAGTTACCATTAATGATATTTATACGGGAAATGGTGTCAGTGAACTGATCAACCTCTGTATGCAGGCGCTGCTTGATAACGGGGATGAGATCCTGATCCCGGCTCCGGATTATCCGCTGTGGACAGCTACTGCAACACTGGCAGGCGGAAATGTAGTTCATTATATCTGTGACGAACAGTCTGACTGGTATCCGGATATTGAGGATATCAAGAGCAAGATCACACCAAGGACCAAGGCGATCGTTATCATCAATCCCAATAACCCTACAGGTGCAGTATATCCGAAGGAGATCCTGGAACAGATTGCAGACATTGCAAGAGAAAATGAGCTGATCATCTTTTCTGATGAGATCTATGACCGTCTTGTTATGGATGGATATAAACATACATCGATTGCATCCCTTGCACCCGATGTGTTCTGTGTAACATTTTCAGGATTGTCCAAGTCTCATATGATCGCAGGTTTCCGCATCGGATGGATGATTTTAAGTGGTGCAAAAAGTAAGGCGAAGGGTTATATAGAGGGAATCAATATGCTCTCTTCCATGCGTCTCTGTTCAAATGTTCCGGCACAGTCCATTGTACAGACTGCACTTGGCGGATATCAGAGTGTCAATGAATATACGCAGCCGGGCGGACGTGTTTATGAGCAGAGAGATTTTATTTACAAGGCACTGAATGATATTCCGGGAATTTCCGTTGTAAAACCACATGCGGCATTTTATATATTCCCGAAGATCGATACTGAGAAATTCAATATTTTCAATGATGAACAGTTTGCTTTGGATTTTCTTCATGAGAAACAGGTGCTTGTTGTTCCGGGCAAGGGCTTCAACTGGAATCAGCCGGATCACTTCCGTATTGTTTATCTGCCGGATATACGCCAGCTTGACAAGGCAATGAAGAAGATGAAAGAGTTTTTTGCTACATATAAACAGGTCTGATCGCAGATAGATAAGAGGAGATTTGCAATCTATATTCGCTGTCTGCTCATAACCGATAAACTGTAAAGCAGGTATTCGGTTATATTTTCGGCATAGACCGGAACCGAAAAAAATGTTATAATATATCTGAAATATCCCGGCCAGTTACGTCGGGATATACAAATAAGACCAGAATTGCTTGAGAGGGGAATGAGGAGGGACCGTTATCGAACAGCAATAAAACAGAAATCGAAAGGGGAAATAACTGATGAGCAAATTCAACATGAAAGTGACACCTGAGATTGAGAAACTTACCCAGATCTGTCGTGAGAATGACAAACTGGATCTGTCTTTATATGGTAAATACGATGTCAAGCGAGGCTTGCGTGACCTGAATGGAAAGGGTGTCCTTGCAGGACTGACCCAGATCTCCAATGTCCAGGCAACGAAGATCGTGGACGGAAAAGAGGTTCCCTGCGCAGGTAAGCTTTCTTATCGCGGGTATGACATTAAGGATCTGACAAATGGTTTTATCAATGACCGGCGCTTCGGTTTTGAGGAAGTAACCTATCTGCTTCTTTTCGGAAAGCTTCCGGATCAGGAAGAACTGAATGGATTTTCCGGGATTCTTGCGAACCAGCGTATGCTTCCGCGGAATTTTGTAAGGGATGTCATTATGAAGGCACCATCCAGAGATATTATGAACGCTCTGTCAAGAAGCGTGCTGACACTTTATTCCTACGACAAAGACCCGGATAATATTGAACTGGAGAATGTGCTCCGTCAGTGTATCAACCTGATCAGCGTTTTCCCGCTGTTATCTGTTTATGCATATCAGGCCTATAACCACTATGAGAAAGGCGAGAGTCTTTATATCCATCAGCCTAAAAAGGAGCTTTCCACAGCTGAGAATATCCTGCGTCTGTTAAGACCGGATAAGAAGTATACGGCACTGGAGGCAGAGATCCTTGATATTGCTCTGATCCTTCATATGGAGCATGGCGGTGGTAATAACTCTACTTTTACTACACATGTGGTTTCCTCTTCCGGGACAGATACGTATTCTGCGATCGCGGCAGCACTAGGTTCTCTGAAAGGCCCGAAACACGGCGGTGCCAACATCAAAGTCGTAAAAATGTTTAACGATATGCGTAAACACGTACATGACTACAGTGATGAAGAGGAGATCAGTGCATACCTTAAGAAGCTTCTTCATAAAGAGGCCTTTGATAAACGTGGACTGATCTATGGTATGGGACATGCGATCTATTCTGTTTCAGATCCACGTGCAGAAGTCTTTAAAGGCTATGTGGAACAGCTTGCAAGAGAAAAGGGCAGAATGAAGGATTATCAGCTGTATGCTGCAGTAGAGCGTCTTGCACCAAAGGTTATCGCAGAGGAGCGTAAGATCTATAAGGGTGTCAGTGCCAATGTGGATTTTTACAGCGGATTTGTTTACAGCATGCTGGATCTGCCGCTGGAGCTTTACACACCGATGTTTGCTATTGCACGTATCGTAGGCTGGAGCGCACATCGTATGGAAGAGCTTATCAATGTGGATAAGATCATCCGTCCCGCATATAAGAATGTCCTTCCGGAAGCAGAGTATATTCCTCTTTGCGAGCGATAGGAAAGGACTGAGGTGGAATAGATGTTCAGATGCTTTTTTCCGGATGAATATCTGGATTCTGCGTATGGGATCGATTATGAGAAGCTTTACAGAGAAGGATACAGAGGGCTGCTCTTTGATATCGATAATACCATTGTTCCCCACGGTGCACCGGCAGATGACCGGGCAAAGAAACTGTTTGAAAAGCTGAGGGCTCTCGGGTTTCGATACTGCTTTGTATCCAATAACCAGAAACCTCGTGTGGAGCCCTTTGCCAAAGCAGTAGAGGGGGATTTTATAGAAAATGCCCATAAACCGGCTGGGAAAAATTATAAAAAAGCCTGCCAGGTGATCGGAATCGATCTTGACAGGACGATCTTTATAGGAGATCAGTTGTTTACGGATATTTATGGAGCAAAGAGAGCAGGGATCCGGACGATCCTTGTGAAACCGATTCATCCAAAAGAGGAGATCCAGATCGTACTGAAGCGATATCTGGAAAAAATAGTATTACATTTTTACCAAAAAGAGGAGGGAAAGAATTCATGAACCATATTGTAATCATCGGCTTTATGGGTTCAGGAAAGACACGAGTTGGAAAGAGACTGGCGAAGGACCTGGGGCTTCCGTTTATTGACGTGGACAGACTGATCGTGAAAAAAATGAACATGTCAGTAAAGGAGGTATTTGAACGCTTTGGAGAAGCATTTTACCGTGCGCTGGAGACTATGGCAGTCAAGGAACTGTCCACAGACAGCGAACGGAAGGTAATCTCTGTAAGTGCGGGATTGCCTCTTCAGGAGCAGAACCAGAAATATCTCCAGAGTATGGGAACGATCATCTATCTGAAGGGATCTGCTGCAACGTTGATCAAACGTCTGGAAGGAAGTAACAATCCCACATTGGAAGGAACTGAGAATAAAGAAGAGAAGATCAAGAAACTTCTGAAACAGAGAGATCCGGTTTATGAGAAGTTTGCGGACATTAAAGTTGTCACAGGAGTGAAGCCTTTTGATGAGCTGATCGCAGAAATTGAAGAAAAATTGAAGGCTTAAACAAAAAAACAGTTGAAAAATGGCAAAAGGTATTATAGAATAATCCATAGCGAAAAAGAACCGCATATATTAAGGAGGAAATATTTATGATTTCAGCAGGTGATTTCAAAAATGGTATCACACTTGAAATTGATGGAAACGTATGTCAGATCGTTGAATTCCAGCATGTAAAACCAGGAAAAGGCGCAGCCTTTGTAAGAACAAAATACAAGAACATTATCACAGGCTCTGTAGTAGAGAAATCCTTCCGTCCTACAGAGAAATTCCCGGCAGCACGTATTGAGCGTGTAGATATGCAGTATCTGTATCAGGATGGTGGTTTATACTACTTCATGAATACAGAGACATATGATCAGGTTGGTCTTACAGAGGAGCAGGTTGGCGATTCTCTGAAATTTGTTAAGGATAATGAGATGGTTAAGGTTTGCTCTCATAACGGAGAGGTATTCGCAATCGAGCCACCTCTTTTTGTAGAGCTTGAGGTTATTGAGACAGAGCCAGGATTCGCAGGAAATACAGCACAGGGTGCTACCAAACCGGCAACTGTTGAGACAGGTGCACAGGTTCAGGTTCCTCTGTTCGTAAACCAGGGCGACAAACTGAAGATCGATACAAGAACAGGTGAGTATCTCTCACGTGTATAATGCAGCAAAAAACCCGCGTAAGCGGGTTTTTTTGTGCCATAAAATTAAAAGATCATTTTGATAGTATTTAAAATACCAAAGTTTGAATGCATATTCCAGACTGTACAGGTAAGAAAAACTGTACAGTCTGGACTTTTTTTGAAATATCCTTGACACGAAAAATCATTCTGGTATAATTAAACCCAGTCAAAAAACTGACTAAGAAGTTCGTCTGTCCACCAGAGATGACCGGAAATGATCCGGTCACAGAAGTCTTTTAAGGGCTTGTACTGGTTTCGACGGGGGCTTTGAAGTTAGGGAAGCCATCCGCAGACTCCTGGACTGCGTATCAACCGGGAACTAAATATAAACGCAGACGAAAAGTTAGCGTTAGCAGCCTAAGCTGCTCGTCAGCCCCGTTGCACTCACACATCGGGAATCTGGCGTCGACCATGTGAGAAACCTTGCCGGGTAAGCTTTGCCCCGGTAGATGTATCATGAAGCTACTGAAGCAGTAAGCCTGTCGGTGGGCGTACTGCTGAGGGAATGTTAAATCAGCGACTGTGATGGGAGATGCCTTAAGGGATAGGCTTTCGGACAGGGGTTCGATTCCCCTCAGGTCCATTTATGGAACGTCCCGGAAAGACAGCATTTATGCGGCTTTCCGGGAATTTTTTTTACTTTCTTTATTACTCGTGGATATCAGGAAATTCTTCGCAGATACAGAAAGCGATGGTGATAGAATGAAAAAAACTCTGCTTAACAGAAAAAAGCAGAATAAGAAATCTGATTATTATGATTATAATCTGGTAGCTGTTATTGTACTGCTGGTGTGCTTTGGACTGGTCATGCTTTACAGCACCAGTTCATATATGGCAGAAGTGAATTATGGCAACGATATGTTTTATTTTAAGAAACAGGCACTGATCAGTGCAGCATGTCTGATCGGAGCGTTATTTATTTCAAAAATACTGGATTATCATATCCTTCTTCCTTGTACAACTGCGTTGTATGTGGCTTCGCTGATCCTTATGGGACTTGTGCGGACTCCGCTGGGACATTCCTCTCATGGTGCTACCAGATGGTTGTATATCGGACCGATCAACTTCCAGCCTGCCGAGCTGGCAAAGATCGCGGTTATTATCATGATGGCTTACATGATCGGAAAAATGGGACGAAAGGTGAAAACTTTAAAGAGCTGTATGATCCTGGGACTTCCGGGGGCAGGACTTGCGCTTGCGGCTTATATACTTACAGATAATCTGAGTACAGCCATGATCATTTTGGGAATAACAGTTGGAATGGTGTTTGTGGCACATCCGGATATGCGTCCGTTTATTGCTGTGGCAGCGGCAGGAGTGATCCTTATTGTGATCGGAGTACTTTTTCTGGTTGCGACGACCAAGAATAGTGACAGCTTCCGTGTTATGCGAGTACTTGTATGGCTTCAGCCTGAGAAATATTCCGATGAAGGCGGTTATCAGACGCTGCAGGCATTGTATGCCATTGGCTCCGGAGGGCTTTTTGGCCGCGGGCTTGGAAATAGTATCCAGAAGCTTGGAAGTGTTCCGGAAGCACAAAATGATATGATCTTTTCAATTATCTGTGAGGAGCTTGGAATTTTCGGAGGGATTTTTGTACTGATCCTGTTCGGATATCTTTTGTACAGGTTGTTTTTTATTGCGCAGAATGCACCGGATCTGTTTGGCTCACTGATCGTTACCGGGATTTTTATACATATTGCGCTGCAGGTGATCCTTAACATTGCCGTTGTACTGAATCTGATGCCCAATACAGGTGTCACCTTGCCCTTTATCAGTTACGGAGGAACGTCCATTGTGTTCCTGATGCTGGAGATGGCAATAGCTCTCAGCGTGGCCCGTCAGATAAAATTTCAAGAGTAAAATAGTTTTAAAATCAAAATATTTTTGTTCTGGAGCCATTTTTTGGGAAAATCCTCTTGACAACTGTTTTTGCAGACTATATACTTTGCTCAAAAAGAGGAAACAGATTCGATCTGTAACGATTAAAGGAGAGAATAAGACATGTTAGAAAAAATGAAAGAAATGCTTGCAGAGCAGTTAAATTGTGAGGCATCTACAATCACACCGGAGACATCTTTCAAGGATGATCTTGGTGCAGATTCTCTTGACCTGTTTGAACTGGTCATGGCTCTTGAGGATGAGTACAATGTTGAGATCCCGGCAGAGGAGCTTACAGATCTGAACACAGTTGGAGATGTGATCGATTATCTTAAGAACAAAGGCGTAGAAGCATAAGCAGAAATCTAGGATCCTCTGGGACGACAGTGTCTCAGAGGATTTTTTTGTATATGCGAAGATACATGAGAGGGATGGCAGGGTATTCCGCCGGAAAACCTATGGACATTTTGAAGGATTTGGGTATATAATAGCACCTATAAAGAGAAACAACAAAAACGAGGAGAAAAGAAATGACAAAGATCAGAACAAGATTTGCACCGAGCCCTACAGGAAGAATGCATGTGGGTAATTTAAGAACAGCTCTTTATGCTTATTTGATCACAAAACATGAAGGCGGAGATTTTATCCTCCGTATTGAAGATACAGACCAGGAACGTTATGTGGAGGGAGCTGTAGATATCATCTACCGTACTCTTGAGAAAACAGGACTTCTCCATGATGAGGGACCGGACAAGGATGGCGGATTTGGCCCGTATGTACAGAGCGAGCGTCAGGCAACAGGCATGTATCTGAAATATGCCAAACAGCTTATTGAGCAGGGAGATGCATATTACTGCTTCTGCGGCAAGGAAGAACTGGAAAGCATGAAACGTACTGTTGCAGGTAAGGAGATCTCTATTTATGACAAGAGATGTCTCCATCTTTCCAAGGAAGAGGTTCAGCGCCGTCTGGATGCAGGTGAGCCGCATGTTATCCGCTTTAATATGCCAACAGAGGGAACCACTACATTCCATGATGTTATTTACGGAGATATCACCGTTAACAATGAGGAGATGGAGGATTTGATCCTGATCAAATCTGACGGTTATCCGACCTACAACTTCGCAAATGTAATTGATGATCACCTTATGGGAATCACACATGTTGTAAGAGGTAACGAATACCTTTCCTCTTCACCGAAGTATAATCGTATTTATGAGGCATTCGGATGGGAAATCCCGACCTATGTTCACTGTCCGCTGATCACAGACGAGACACATCAGAAGCTTTCCAAGAGATGTGGACATTCTTCCTATGAAGATCTGATCGATCAGGGATTTGTGACAGAGGCAGTGATCAACTATGTTGCACTCCTTGGATGGAGCCCGGCAGACAACCGTGAGATCTTTTCTCTTCCGGAGCTTGTGGAGGCATTTGATTATCATCATATCAACAAATCACCGGCAGTTTTTGACATTGCCAAGCTGAAATGGATGAATGGTGAGTATATCAAGAAGATGGATCCGGAGGCATTCTATGAGAGAGCACTTCCGTATCTGAAAGAAGTTCTGAAAAAAGACTTTGATCTTAAGAAGATCGCAGGAATGGTTCAGACCAGAATTGAAGTATTCCCGGATATTCCGGAGCTTGTAGATTTCTTTGAGGCAGTTCCGGAGTATGACAGTGCGATGTACCGCCACAAAAAGATGAAAACAACAGAGGAGACTTCTCTTGCAGTTCTCAAGGAAGTGCTTCCGGTACTGGAAGCACAGGAGGATTATACCAATGATCCGCTGTATGCATCTTTAAGCGCTTTTGTAAAGGAGCACGGATATAAGAATGGTTATGTTATGTGGCCGCTTCGTACAGCAGTATCCGGCAAGCAGATGACACCGGCCGGTGCAACAGAGATCATGGAGATCATTGGCAAGGAAGAGACACTGAAACGTGTACATGCAGCAATCGAAAAGCTTGAAAATAAATAAGAGTGTGATCGATAATCCAGTTATGAAACGAAATCCATCTCAGAAAAGGGCAATCGCCCACCTGTCAGGACCTATGATGGTTCTGGCAGGCCCCGGTTCGGGGAAAACTTCCGTCATAGTAGAAAGAACAGCACATATGATCCAGGAAGGGAAGATACCGGCTTCCTCTGTTCTTGTTGTGACTTTTTCCAGGGCAGCAGCAGTGGAAATGAAAGAACGGTTTCTGAAATTTACCGGTGTTCAGCGAACCGGCGTTACTTTTGGGACTTTTCACGGAGTGTTTTACGGGATCCTCAAACAGGCTTATGGTCTGAATGGAGGAAATATCCTGTCAGAAGAAGAAAAATATGCGATCTTAAGAGAACTGGTGGTAAACTGTGCTGCAGAACAGTCCCAGGAAGGGGATTTTGTGGAAGATATTGCCAAGGAGATCAGTGTTGTAAAGGGTGGAAGGATCGCTCTGGAGCATTATTATTCTTCCTGCTGCCCGGATGAAGTGTTCCGACAGATCTTTCAGGGATATCGAAAAGTCCTGAATGAAAGAAGAAAACTTGACTTTGATGATATGCTGTTGAGCTGTTATGAACTTCTGAAAAAACGAAAAGATATCCTGTCTGCATGGCAGAAAAAGTTTCACTATATTCTGGTGGATGAGTTTCAGGATATCAATCATCTTCAGTATGATATCGTGAAGATGCTGGCAGCACCGGAGAACAATCTGTTTGTGGTGGGAGATGATGATCAGTCTATCTATCATTTCCGTGGCGCTCGCCCGGAGATCATGCTGAATTTCCCGGAAGATTTTAAAAATGCGGAGACGGTGATCCTGAATATCAATTACCGGTGCAGTGGAAATATCCTGGATACAGCTATGAAGGTGATCAATTACAATGAAAACCGTTATGCAAAAAAACTTTCCACACCAAATGAACCGGGAGAGCCGGTGCAGATAAAAGAATTTCGAAATCCCAGAGACGAATATATGGCAGTTGCAAGCCTGTTGCGGAACCGGATGGAAGAAGGGGATAATATTGAAGATACAGCGCTGCTTTTCAGGACTAATCAGGAAACCGAAGGACTGGTCGCTGCGTTGATGGAGTATGGGGTTCCTTTCACTATGAAGGAAAAACTGCCCAACCTGTTCCGACACTGGATCTGCCGGAATATGATCGCTTATTTGAAAATGGCAGAAGGAGACCGGAGCCGCAGTACATTTCTGGAGATCATGAACCGGCCAAACCGATACATAGCCAGAGATGCTCTGACAGAAAAAAACGTTGATTTTAAAGCATTGGGAGAGTTTTACAAAGACAAAGACTGGATGTGTGACAGGATCACAACGATGGAGACACATCTTCGGATCTTAAAGACTATGGCCCCTTATGCAGCTATTAATTTTATCCGGAATGGCATGGGATACGAAGAATACTTGCAGGAATATGCAAGGTATCGTAAAATAAAACCGGAAGAGCTTATGGAAACCCTGAACCGGATCCATGAAAGTGCCAGAGGAATGAAAACATTGGAAGAATGGATGGCCTATATGGACGAGTATACCAGAAAGCTGGAAGAACAGGCGAAGAAACAGGATGTGAAACGGGAAGGAGTGGTGATATCCACTCTTCATGCGGTCAAAGGTCTGGAATATGACAATGTATATATCATGAATGTAAATGAAGGCAGCATGCCTTATCGGAAGGCAGTCCTGGAGGCACATCTGGAGGAAGAACGGAGGCTTTTCTACGTTGGTATGACACGGGCAAAGAAGAAACTCTGCCTGTATTATGTAAGACAGCAGTATGAGAAGGAACGGGAACCGTCCCGTTTTCTTGAGGAGGCCGGATTATGAATGGGATTATTTATTATACGAAGATCAGAGATGAATATAACAGCAAGAACATGGAGCATATGATCGGGGAAAAGCTTCTGGAAATCGGACTTGAGCGGGAATTTGGACGGAAGCTTGCTTTTGAGCCTCGGTCAAAGGGGGAACATGGGAAACCGTTTTTTACCCTGCTTCCAAGAATTCATTATAATATCACACATTCCGGAAAATATGTGATGTGTCTGTTTGCCGGAGAAGAGGTGGGCATTGATGTGCAGATCCACAAGAAGGTAAATTACGAACGGCTCCTTGAAAGAATGGTACCGGCAGATATGATACGGGAAATCCTGGATGCAGATGATATGGAGAAAGCCTTTTTTGCCCAGTGGGTTTTGAGAGAGGCATATATCAAATGGACCGGAGAGGGATTGTCCAGGGATCTGCGTACGATTTCCATGGATAAGGGAAATTACATAATGCTGGAGCTGGAACCGGGATACAGTGGTGCGATCTGGTCCAGGGACAGCCTGGAATTACGATTTGAATACGAAGACATCATTTTGAAATAGCAAATAGAGACGATAAAATGAACAAAGAGATGAAACACAGCTTCAGGATTTTCATTCTGAAGATCCTGGCAGTTGTTTTTGTGCTGTGCATATGTTATTTTTTATATGCATTTGTTTACCGTGCAAAAACTGAGCTGCCCACAAAAGCTGTGGTGACAAACCGAGGTGCTGCAGTGTATACACTGCGGGGACAGAAACAGATGCTTTCCCAGAAAGAGGATTTTTCTTATTTTGCCTTTGATGGGAGAGAAAAAGAGAAGGAATATGGAACATATGTCATTCCCGGGCTGAAGAATACCAGGACGCTGCTCACAAAAAAAGGTGCCACTCCTGCCATGTGTACATCCATGACGCCTCAGGGACTGGCGGTTACAGAGGATTATGTGCTGGTCAGCGCTTACTGCAGCACACAGAAACATAATTCGGTCATTTATGTGATCGATAAGGAAAAGCATAATTTTATTAAAGAAGTGATACTGCCTGGACAGCCTCATGTGGGAGGACTTGCCTATGACCCGGAGCATAAGTTATTATGGTATTCCTCCAATATCAACGGGATCGCACAGGCAGTGAGTATAAAGATGGATACAATAGAAGCCTACGATTATGATGACAGCCATCTGCCGGTGGATACTTTCCAGATAGTCAGTCTTTATGGGATCGTGAGAGATTCTTTTATGACCTTTTATGAGGGGTGTCTGTATGTAGGCTGCTTTGAAAAATATAACGAAAGTGTAATTGCACGATACGGAGTTGACGAAGAGGGAAAACTGATCAATACCATGGACGAGAAACTGGGCATGGATTTTGAAATGGCAGTTCCGTTGGATTATTCCACCATATCGGAGCAGGTTCAGGGAATTGCTTTTTATAATGATAAGCTTTTGATCTCTCATTCTTTTGGAATCCTGCCATCCAGGCTGGTGTTTTATGAACAATCCGATAAGCGTTTGTATGTAAACGAGAATTCTGCCAGAACTTATCGTTTTCCGGAACGACTGGAACAGATCGTGGTGGAGGGTGACAGTCTTTATGTGATGTTTGAATCCTGTGCCTATGCATACCGTGCGTCCTCCGTAAATATTGTGGATCGGGTCCTGAAGCTGAATCTTTCGAAGATGGAGACCTATGACGAAGAAGAAAGTCTTTTTTTTCTGTCGGAATAAAGAAAAAACGAGAGAGCATCAAAAAAGACAACAGGTACTAAATCCGGCATGTCCGCAATATATTTAAGTGTAAGAGGTGAAAACATGGACGCAAACCAGATCCAGAACCTGTTTGCCAGTAATGTCCGCCAGCTTCTGGTGGATGCAGACCTTGATTATGATAAATTATATGAGATACGTCTCCGCGTAGGAAGACCTCTGTTCCTCACTTATGATGGGGGAGAATGTTTCCTCCGGCAAAAAGATACAGAACCTTATCTGGTTACGCGGGAAGATCTTAAGGAAACACTGGAGTATGTCAGTGGCTATTCCCTGTATGCTTATGAAGATGAGATACGCCAGGGTTTTTTGAGTGTACAGGGTGGGCACCGTGTAGGAGTTACCGGAAAGGTGATCCTGGACGGAAACCGTATCCGTGGGATGAAATATATTTCCTGCATCAATGTCCGTCTGGCACATGAAATCCAGGGATGTGCAGAAGAAGTGCTGCCATATATCCAGACAAGAGAGCAGATCATGCATACCTTGATCGTTTCTCCCCCCAGATGTGGGAAGACCACGCTTCTTCGGGATATCATCCGGCAGATGAGTAATGGATGGGGAAATATTTCCGGTGTTACGGTAGGAGTAGTCGATGAGCGCAGTGAGCTGGCCGGATGCTATCAGGGGATCCCTCAGAATGACCTTGGGATGCGTACGGATATCCTGGACGGCTGTCCGAAAGCAGAAGGGATGCAGATGCTGATCCGGTCAATGTCGCCGGTTGTGGTTGCTGTGGATGAACTTGGAAAAGAAGAAGATTTCAAGGCTGTGGAATCAGTTATCCACTGTGGATGTCGTCTGATCGCAACTGCACATGGAGCTTCCATGGAAGAAACATTATCCCAGCCGTTTTTCCGGAAATTGTGGGAAGCGCGGGTTTTCCAGAGATATATTTTTCTGGGAAAGCATGAACGTGCAGGAATCGTGGAAGGAATCTATGATGAAAATGGGAAATGCCTATGTACCGGATTGTAGGATGTATTCTGGTAGTGGCGGCAGGAGCCGGAATGGGATTTTCCGGAAGTATGAGACTTTCGGAGCAGATTCGTATACTGGAAAAACTGCTTCAGATGGTGATCTGCCTGAAAGGCGAGATCCGCTGCGGGAATGCATCACTGCCGGATGCTTTTTATGGAGCAGCAGGAAGAATGAATGGAAAATACAGAGAGTTTCTTATCAGTGCCGCGGACAGGATGAAAGCGGGAACAGGAGAAAAACTTTCACAGATATGCAGGGAATGTGCGGAAAGCGCCCTGAAAAAAAGCTGCCTTACCCATGGGGAAAAGGACGCTTTTTTTTCTTTCGGAGAATATCTGGGCTATATGGATCTGGAAATGCAGATGCGACAGCTTTCCCTGTATGAAAATAATCTGGAAGCAGAGATATTGAAGCGGAAAGCGGAGGTTTCCGGAAAGAAAAAACTGTACCAGGGAATTGGGATTCTTGGAGGCCTGCTGCTTGCGGTTCTCCTGGTATAGTATTGTTTATCAGACAGTAGTAAGAAGGACAGGCTTTCAGAAGAAAAGGAGGGATCATTTGGAGGTCAGTATCATATTTAAGATCGGTGCAGTAGGGATCCTGGTCTCTGTTCTTTCTCAGATCCTGAAACATAGCGGAAGGGAGGAACAGGCTTTTCTGGTGAGTTTTTCAGGACTTCTTTTAGTACTGTTCTGGATCGTGCCGTATATTTATGAACTTTTTAAAAATATCCAGCAGCTTTTTGTACTGTAGGGGAGGGAAAGAACCGTGGATATTCTGAAGATTTCTGTTCTGGGAGCGGCAGGGGTTCTTCTGGGGATTCTTCTGAAAGACCGCGCACCGGAGTATGTAAGCCTTGTTACGATGGGAATAGGTCTTGTGATACTGGGATTAGCGGTAGGGAAGATCAGCTATCTGTTCCAGTCCCTGGAGAGACTGAAACAGAGTCTCCCGATTGATGGAAGCTATATCACTACTTTGCTGAAGATGATCGGGATCACCTATATCGGACAATTTTCATCCGGTATATGCAGAGATGCAGGATATTCCTCCACTGGTGCACAGATCGAATTGTTCTGCCGGTTATCTGTAATGGTCTTAAGTATGCCGGTTCTTCTGGCACTGCTGGATACCATACAGGGATTTCTTGCATGAAAAGATATTGGTCAGAGATTTGTGCAGCCCTGTTTCTGGCTGTAGTTATAAACTGTTTTGGCGGTGTGATCGTTTATGCTTCTTCGGCGGAACAACAGATCACAGATCAGATGGAGCTTACCGACCTGCAGTCCATGGTAGATGAGATGCTTGGAGAAAAAACATTTTCTGTTACAGAAGCGTTTCACAGACTGTTGTCAGGGGAAGAGGTGCTTTCGGAGGAGAGTGTGCGGGAATTTTTGCACAGTCTCCTTTTTTATGGTATTGAAAGAGAAAAAGAGCTGATCGTGAAGTTGCTGCTTCTGCTGTTGTTCGCTGCCGTTTTTTCCGGGTTTGCCGGTGCCTTTGATAACGGGCAGGTGGGAGAAATCAGTTTTTATGTGGTGTATCTTCTTGTTTTTACTCTTCTGATGAACAGTTTTTCCGGTTTGAGTGCATCACTGCTTTCAATGCTTGCGTGGATCACGGAGTTTATGAAGGAACTCTCACCGGTGTATTTTATGGCAGTGGCAGCAGCGTCAGGTGCATCCAGTGCAGCTGCTTTTTATCAGGGAGTACTGCTTCTGGTGTGGCTTTTTCAATGGATCCTGGAACGAGTACTGCTTCCCGGAGTGAGTTTATATATTCTTCTGAAATTTGTAAATCATCTTTCCAGGGAAGAAATGCTGGGAAAAATGGCTGAGCTGATCGAGACGGTGATCTCCTGGGGGCTTCGGACATTACTTGGAGGGGCAGCAGGACTGCAGGTGGTGCGTGGGCTTGTAGCTCCGGTAATGGATTCTCTGAAGCGGAGTGCTGTAGGAAAAACTGCAGGTGCTCTTCCTGGGATCGGGAGCGCGGTAAATGCAGTTACGGAACTGGTCCTTACCACAGCTGTTCTTGTAAGAAACAGTCTGGGCATTGCGCTTTTACTGGTGATCCTGGCGGTGGGGGCGGGGCCGTTGGTCCGATATGGACTTTTGTCACTGACCTATCGCTTTCTGGCGGCTGCGGCGCAGCCTGTATCAGACAAACGGCTGGTAGAAGCCTTTGGCACCATGGCAGAGGGATGTGCACTTCTGATGAGAATCCTGTTTGCTGCGGAAATTTTATGTATGCTTACATTTCTGATCCTGATGGCAGGAGGAGGCTTGGGATGAGAACAGAACTTTATCAGTGGATGAAAAGCCTGGCTTTTTTTCATGTACTTACTACAGCACTTCTGCATATTCTGCCTGATAAGCGTTATGAGCAGTATATACGGCTGTTTATGGGGCTTCTGTTGGTGCTTTTGATCTGTACACCTATATTTGCCGTAGTGGGAAAAAGTGAAGAACTTCTGTCCGGATTCAGCAATAATTATGGGAGAGAAGAACAGGTACGTATGGAGACAGAAGCAGAAGGAATAAGGGAAACATTTCTTAAAGGAGCATATGAACAGGAACTGAAGGATCAGGTTCAGGGTATCCTCAGGAAAGAAGGGGTTTTTTCGGCAAAAACAGAAGTAGATATGGAGAAAGAGCTTCAGCTGACCATAACACTTTATGGAACAGTCACAGAAAAACAGAGGGAGGCGGTGAAAAATGAGCTCGAAAGAATCTGCGGACTCAGGAAAGGACAGTATCAGATCCTGGCTTCTGAGGATGGGATGGAAGGAGTGGGGAGTTTTCCTTCTTCTGGGAATCCTTCTTCTGGTGGCAGGACTTCCGGTAACCCGAAAGAATAGTAAAACGGCAGAGGATCAGAATGCGGAGAAAACCCGCCTGGAGAGCCGCCTTGAGGAACTGCTTTCCAATGTGGAAGGAGTCGGAGAAGTGGAAGTGATCATTATGACCGGGGATGAGGGAAATACGGAAAACTTTTCCATAAGCAGCAAAAATGAAGTTACCGGTGTGCTGGTGGCGGCCCAGGGAGCAGGCAGCGCAGTGACAGTCCAGAATATTCAGCAGGCAATTATGGCATTATTTCAGATCGACGCTAATAAAATTAGAATAATGAAAATGAAATGAGGAGAGTAGAAGTGAAAAAGATCATGAAGAAAAATCAGGTAATCATCACCTCGCTGGCCATTCTCATTGCTGTGGCCGGATATCTGAATTTCGCAGATGTGGATCTGGGATTTAAGGATAAGGAGACGAGTACAGACAGCAGCAGTATCCTGGATGACGTGGATTATGACCTGACCGATGAAACAGCCCTTCTGGATGAGAACGGGGCAGATGGCACAACCCAGTCGGAGGTGATGGATACCGCATCCCCGGGCGAGGCCGTACTTACCGGTGCTTCGGATTTTGCAGCACAGGCAAAAGTCAGCAGGGAGCAGGTGCGTTCCCAGAACAAAGCGGACCTGCAGGCGATCATCAGTAATAAAGACATCAGCGAAGAGGAAAAACAGAATGCTATTAACACAATGGTTTCCATGACAGATCTTACAGAAAAAGAGGCGGCTGCAGAGCTTCTTCTGGAGGCGAAGGGCTTTGAAAATGTGATCGTAAATCTAACGGGTGAAACTGCGGATGTTGTGGTGCCGGATGCAGATCTGGAGGATGCAAAACGTGCACAGATCGAGGATATTGTAAAGAGGAAAACCGGTGTGGCAGCAGAGAGCATTGTGATCACGCCTCTGAGTCAAAGTAAAAATGCATCGGATGTCATAAATACTGCAGATGAAGCTGAAAAAAATACGGGAGGTGCAGAGGATAATGCGGAAAGTACAGGTGAGGAGGTGCAGGATACCGCTGCATCTGTGGAAAGCGATCCGGCGGATCAAACATCTGAGGACGCAGAGACGGCTGCAGATATCCAGAACGATCAGACTATTGATACAGAGGGAATTTACGACTGAATTGCCTTGACAGCAAAGCCTTGTCTATACTAGAATAGGAAAGGTTATAGTAAAATAGAGATATCAGAGAATATACAGGAGGCTCACGTGTCGAAGTATACGAAAGAAATAGAAAAAAGAAGAACATTTGCCATCATCTCTCATCCGGATGCTGGTAAAACAACATTAACAGAAAAATTTCTGCTGTATGGAGGGGCCATCAATCTGGCCGGAAGTGTAAAGGGTAAGGCTACGGCCCGCCATGCAGTATCAGACTGGATGGAGATCGAGAAGGAAAGGGGTATTTCCGTTACTTCATCCGTTCTTCAGTTCCATTATGACGGATATTGTATAAACATTCTGGATACACCTGGACATCAGGATTTCTCCGAGGATACCTACCGTACATTGATGGCTGCGGATTCAGCAGTTATGGTCATCGATGGATCCAAGGGTGTTGAGGCACAGACCCGTAAGCTTTTCAAGGTCTGTGTTATGAGACACATTCCGATCTTTACTTTTATCAATAAGATGGACAGAGATGCCAACGATACTTTTGATCTTTTGGATGAGATCGAAAAAGAGCTTGGTATTGCAACCTGTCCGATCAACTGGCCAATCGGTTCCGGTAAGAAATTCCGGGGTGTGTTTGATCGTAATACAAAGAAGATCCTTACCTTTTCCGATACACAGAAGGGCACCAAGGAAGGTGTGATAGAAGAGATTGATATTAATGATCCCCGTGCAGATGAGGTCATGGATCCTGAGCAGAAAGAGCAGCTGATGGAAGAAATCGAGCTTCTGGATGGTGCAAGCGCGGAGTTTTCTCAGGAAGAGGTCAGCAAAGGACAGCTGACACCGGTATTTTTCGGTTCTGCTCTTACCAACTTTGGTGTGGAAACATTTCTGGAGCATTTCCTGAAGATGACCACTTCTCCGCTTCCGAGAACTGCAGACTGCGGACCGGTAGATCCTATGAGTGATGATTTTTCAGCCTTTGTATTTAAGATTCAGGCGAATATGAACAAGGCTCACAGAGACCGTATCGCATTTATGAGGATCTGTTCAGGCAAGTTTGATGCGACCAAAGAGGTTTATCATGTGCAGGGAGACAAGAAGATGCGACTTCTTCAGCCGCAGCAGATGATGGCAGAATCCCGTCATGTTGTGGAGGAGGCGTATGCAGGTGATATCATCGGTGTCTTTGACCCGGGTATTTTTTCTATTGGAGATACCATCTGCGCACCTGGAAAGAAATTTGCCTTTGAGGGGATCCCGACCTTCGCGCCGGAGCATTTCGCACGTGTGCGTCAGATCGATACCATGAAGAGAAAACAGTTTGTAAAAGGTATCAACCAGATCGCTCAGGAAGGTGCAATCCAGATATTCCAGGAGTTTAACACCGGTATGGAAGAGATCATTGTGGGTGTTGTAGGTATCCTGCAATTTGATGTCCTGAAATACCGTCTGGAGAATGAGTATAATGTAGATATCCGCCTGGAAACACTTCCATATGAGCATATCCGCTGGATTGCCAATAAGGAGACTGTAAAAGTAGACAAGATCGTGGGAACTTCTGATATGAAGAAAGTCACAGACCTTAAGGGAAATCCGTTGCTGCTCTTTGTCAATGCATGGAGTGTTGGCATGGTTGAGGACAGAAACCCTGATCTGGTACTGACAGAATTCAGTAAATAAGCCCTTTTATTTCATAACTTTTTTTGATATAATAGTATAAAATTACGAACAAAAATATTATATCCGTAGGAGGGTTTCCCATGGCAGAAAAAAGAACAACATATAAGATACAGGATTTGGGCGGAATCGGTGAAGTTCACATTGCAGATGAAGTTGTTGCGATCGTTGCAGGACTTGCAGCAACAGATGTGGATGGAGTTGCTTCCATGGCAGGAAATATCACCAATGAGCTGGTAAGTAAACTTGGAAAGAAGAATCTGTCCAAGGGCGTGAGAGTAACCATTCTGGAAGGAGTCGTTACCGTGGATCTGTCACTGAATATCGAGTATGGCAGAAACATTCTTGAGACAAGCAAGAAGGTTCAGGAGAAGGTTAAATCCGCTATTGAGAATATGACAGGACTTGAGGTTGCAGATGTAAATATTCATATTGCCAGCGTGGATATGGAGAACGAAAAAGGAAAGTAAACCTTTCCTTTTTTCCGTCTTAGGAGGAAATTATGAGAAGAAGAGAACAGAGAGAACATGTATTTAAACTTATGTTTATGACAGAGTTTAATTCAGAAGAAGAGATGACAGAACAGCTCTCTCTTTATTTTGAAGGTCTTGGAGAACTTTCAGAACAGGACCAGGAATATATGAAGAAGAAGTACGCACATGTGAAAGAACATCTGGAAGAGATCGATGCACAGCTGAACAGTGCAAGCCGTGGATGGAAGACAAAGCGTATGAGCCGTGTGGATCTTGCGGCACTTCGTCTGGCAGTATATGAGATGGAATATGATGCAGACGTACCGACAGGAGTAGCTATCAACGAAGCGGTAGAACTTGCCAAAAGATTTGGCGGAGATGCTTCCGGCTCCTTTGTAAATGGAGTACTGGGTAAGATCGCATCTGAGAAGGATGAGAAGAAAAACGAGGAGGAGACTGCTGACACAGAAGAGAAGGCAGCAGAAGCCCCGGAAGAGAACGCATGAGAAACGTCTATTCTGTCGGTCAGGTAAACCATTATGTCAAAAATATGTTTACCCAGGATTACTTTCTCCGGAAAGTCTATGTAAAGGGAGAGGTATCCAACTGTAAATACCATACCAGCGGACATATTTATTTTTCCCTGAAGGATGAAACAGGCACATTAAGCTGTGTGATGTTTGCGGGACACCGCAGAGGTCTTGCTTTTCGCATGAAGGACGGGGATAAGGTAGTTGCAGGCGGAATTGTAGACGTATATGAGAGAGACGGGCGTTATCAGCTTTATGCAAAAGAGATCACACTGGAAGGTGCTGGTGCCCTCTATGAACGGTATCTGGCACTGAAACAGGAACTTGAGGATATGGGGATGTTTGCACAGGAATATAAGCAGCCCATTCCTCATTTTATTCATACCCTTGGCGTGGTGACAGCACCTACTGGTGCAGCAGTACAGGATATCCGCAATATTGCAGGCAGAAGGAATCCATATCTGCAGGTGATCCTTTATCCGGCACTTGTGCAGGGAGAGGGAGCGGCGCAGAGTATCGTAAAGGGAATCCGGATGCTGGATGAAGCAGGGGTGGACGTGATCATCGTCGGCCGTGGAGGTGGCTCTATTGAAGATCTCTGGGCCTTTAACGAGGAGAGCGTTGCCCGTGCTATTTTTGAGTGCAGGACACCGGTGATCTCGGCAGTGGGACATGAGACGGATTTTACCATTGCGGATTTTGTAGCAGATCTGCGGGCACCTACACCATCTGCTGCAGCAGAGCTGGCAGTGGATGATTTTCGCAGTGTTCTGGAGAGCTTTCATATGTACGGAGACCGTCTGCAGCGTGCCATGAACAGTAAGACAGAACTTTTTGCCGCAAAACTTAAGGCCTATGAGAACAGATTCCAGTATCTGAGCCCGGAGTCCATGTTACGTGAAAAACGTCAGTATGCATCGGAGCTGGAGGAATGCCTGCGTTCTTCCATGGAACAAAAGCTTACAGAGAAAAGACATGAACTGGCAATATGGATCCAGCGGTTTGAGGGACTTTCTCCATTAAGAAAACTAAATGGAGGATATGCATTTGTGTCCGACTTAGGCGGACATGCGGTGACAGAGATCAGTCAGATAAAAAAAGGTGACAGGATCTCCATTGCAGTAACCGATGGAGTCATAGAAGCAGTTGCGGATCGCATCAGGAAGGAAGAGCGATAATGGCAGAAGCAAAGAAAGAAGAGAAATCCATAGAAGATACTTTTGGGGAGCTTGATCTGCTTGCCCGGAAGCTGGAGGATAAAGAAACACCTCTTGAGGAGTCTTTCCGCCTCTACAGACAGGGAATGGAGCTCCTAAAGGATCTGAACGGAAGACTGGATACTGTAGAAAAAAAGATGCTTCAGATGAATGAGGATGGGACATTTCGTGAATTTTAAAGAAGAACTGAAAAGAAGAACAGAAGAAGCAGAACATGTGATCCGGGAATATCTTCCGGAAGAATCCGGTTTTGCAAAAACCATGGCAGAGGCCATGAATTACAGTATGACGGCAGGTGGAAAGAGACTCCGCCCGATCCTGATCAGGGAAACCTACGAGCTGTTTGGAGGAAAGGATAAGCTTTGTGAGCCTTTTATGGCGGCTATGGAGATGATCCATACACATTCGTTGATCCATGATGATCTCCCTGCACTGGATAACGATGATTACCGAAGGGGAAGGCTGACCACACATAAAGTATACGGAGAGGCCATGGGCGTTTTAAGCGGTGTGGCACTCCTTAACAGAGCTTATGAAGTGATGCTTTCCGCCTTTGATCTGACCGAGGATAAAGACCGTGTGATAGCCGCTATGCGGATTATTGCAGATAAGACCGGCATCAACGGTATGCTTGGTGGACAGAGTGTTGATGTGGAGAATGATGGGAAACCTCTGGAACACAAGATGCTGGATTATATTTACAAAAACAAGACCTCCGCATTGATCGAGGCTTCCATGATGACCGGTGCTGTGCTGGCAGGGGCATCTGAGAAAGAACTTAAGGTTGTGGAGCAGGCTGCAGAAAACATCGGGCTGGCTTTTCAGATCCAGGATGATATCCTTGATGTGACCAGTACCCAGGAGGAACTGGGAAAACCGATCCACAGTGATGAAAAAAACAACAAGGTTACCTATGTAAGCCTTGTTGGAGCCCCGGCAGCAGCCAGCAGGGTTAAAGAACTTTCTGACCATGCGGTAGAACTTTTAGACGACCTTGACAGGAAGAACGGATTTCTGGATCTTCTTGTGGAAAGTCTTGTCAGCCGCAGGAAATAGAAAGAACAAAGGAAGGGTACAAATGATTCTGGAAAAAATTAAAAAGCCAAATGATATTCATAAAGTTTCATTGGAGGATTTTCCGCGCCTTGCCGAGGAAATCAGGAGCTTTTTGATCCAGAGTGTAAGTGAGACAGGTGGCCATCTGGCATCCAATCTGGGTGTGGTGGAGCTGACTCTTGCTCTGCATAATGTGCTTGATCTTCCACAGGATAAGCTGATCTGGGATGTGGGACATCAGGCTTATACACATAAAATCCTTACAGGAAGAAAAGACGGCTTTAAGGATCTTCGTAAAGAAGGAGGGTTAAGCGGTTTTCCAAAAAGGAATGAAAGTGACTGTGATTCGTTTGATACCGGACACAGTTCCAATTCCATTTCCGCAGGACTTGGCTATGTCCGTGCCAGAGACCTGATGGGAGAGAAATACCATGTGGTTTCCGTGATCGGAGATGGTGCGCTTACCGGTGGGATGGCTTATGAAGCATTGAACAATGCGGCTGAGCTGAAGACTAATTTTATTATTATCATCAATGATAATAACATGTCTATTTCCAAGAACGTAGGAGGAATGTCCACCTATTTAAGCGCTCTGCGTACAGCTGAGACTTATACAGGAATGAAGATCGGCGTGACAAAAACACTCAAAAAGATTCCCCATGTTGGAACCGCCGTGGTAGATACGGTCCGAAAGACCAAGAGCAGCATCAAGCAGCTGATCATTCCCGGAATGCTTTTTGAAAATATGGGGCTGACTTATCTGGGACCGGTAGATGGCCATAATATGCGCCAGATGATGAAGCTTTTTAATGAGGCAAAGAGAGTGGAGGGACCGGTTGTTGTCCATGCCCTTACAGAAAAAGGCAGAGGTTATGGACCGGCATCTTCCCATCCGGAGCGTTTTCACGGAACAGGTCCTTTTGACATCCAGAGTGGCAGACCCCTTGTAGCAAAAACAGCGCCGACATATACAGATTATTTTTCCGGTGCAATATGTTCTTTGGCAGAGAAGAACAAAAAAGTAGTTGCTATTACAGCTGCTATGCCAGATGGAACCGGGCTGAACCGATTCCGGAAGAAATTCCCGGAGCGTTTTTTTGATGTGGGTATTGCGGAAGAACATGCAGTAACCTTTGCGGCAGGCATGGCACTTGGGGGAATGATCCCGGTTTTTGCGGTATATTCTTCGTTCCTGCAGAGAGGGATCGATCAGATCCTTCACGATGTATGTATGCAGGATCTTCATGTGATCTTTGCCATTGACAGGGCAGGATTTGTCGGAGCAGATGGTGAAACACATCATGGATGCTTTGATTTATCCTATCTGTCCATGATTCCCAATATGACAGTTATGGCTCCCAAGAATGGAAAAGAGCTTGAGGAGATGTTGAAATTTGCAGTAGAAGAGCTGGATGGTCCCTGTGCGATCCGATATCCGAAAGGATCGGCATGTACCGATATGGAAGAATGTCATGAGCCACTTAAGAAGGGCAGAAGTGAAGTGATCACTCCAGGTAGTGAGATTGCAGTTCTCGGGGTTGGCAGCATGGTTTCTGTCTGTCAGAAGGTCTGTGAAGAGATAAGAGATCACAAAATAGCAGGAGCTACGTTTGTCAATGTCCGTTTTGTAAAGCCTCTGGATACAGAGCTTCTTGATCGGCTTTCGCAGAACCACAGTCTTTTGGTCACTGTGGAGGAGAATGTAAAAAGCGGTGGGTTCGGAGAACATGTATCTGCTTATATGGAAGCCTGTCATCCGGAAGTAAGAGTTCTTCCACTGGCAATACCGGATCATTTTATTGAGCATGGAACGGTGGACCGCCAGCGAATGAAAATAGGTTTAAATGTACAGGGAATCCTGGATGCGGTAGAACAGAGCTGGGAAAATCTTGTGAATAACAGAAAATAAAGGACATAGCCTTTGCAGAAGAATACGAAGCTGTGAGGCATTTTACAGCCCGGCACATAAAGAGCCGGGCTGTTGGAGGATAATATGAAAAAAAGACTGGATATCATGATGGTGGAACAGGGACTTGCACCGTCACGCGAAAAAGCAAAAGCGTATATCATGGCCGGGGAAGTATATGTCAACGGTCAGAAGGAAGACAAGGCTGGCTCCATGTTTGCTGAGACTGTCAAGCTGGAGGTAAGAGGAAAGACTCTTCCTTATGTCAGCAGAGGCGGACTGAAGCTGGAAAAAGCCATGAAAAATTTTGGCGTGACGCTGAAGGATAAGGTGTGCATGGATGTAGGCGCATCCACCGGCGGCTTTACAGACTGTATGCTTCAGAACGGAGCGGTCAAAGTCTATTCCATTGATGTGGGATATGGACAGCTGGACTGGAAACTCAGAAATGATCCGAGAGTTGTGTGTATGGAAAAGACAAATATCCGCTATGTGGTACCGGAAGATCTGGAAGGTCCGGCAGCATTTTCTTCGATCGATGTTTCTTTTATCTCCCTTACAAAAGTGCTTCTTCCTGTAAGAAACCTTCTCACAGAGGACGGAGAGATCGTATGTCTCATCAAACCTCAGTTTGAGGCCGGCAGAGAAAAAGTCGGAAAAAAAGGTGTTGTCCGTGATCCGAAGGTCCATGAAGAAGTCATTGAGAAAGTCAGAGATTATGCCATGAGTATTTCTATGGAGCCCTGTCATCTTTCCTTTTCTCCCATCAAGGGACCTGAGGGAAATATTGAATATCTCCTTCATCTGAAAAAACATCCGGAAGGAACAGAAGTACCTGTGAGTCTTGACGTATCCGTAGAGGATGTGGTAAAGGAAGCCCACGGACAGCTGGACTGATGTTTGGAAAGGACTGAAGCAATATGGACAGATTTTATATAATTCCAAACAGTGCCAAGGATCCGGAACTGACATTTTCTAATAGGATCATTGCCTATCTGGAGAAGCATGGTGCCAGGTGTCATGTGCAGAAGATCACCGAAAAAATGGAAGGACCGTATCATTATACGGACCCGGATGGGATTCCGCAGGATACACAGTGCATTATTGTACTGGGGGGAGATGGAACACTTCTGCAGGCTGCAAGGGATGTGGTGCATCTGGATATCCCTCTTCTTGGAATCAATCTGGGAACTCTGGGATTTCTTGCCGAGGTGGATAAAAATTCCGTGTATCCGGCTCTGGATCGGCTTCTGTCAGATGACTATGAGCTGGAAGATCGTATGATGCTGGAAGGAAAGATCTATCGTGGAGAGGAACTTATTGGAAAAGATATCGCATTAAATGATATTGTGATCGGAAGAGAAGGACATCTCCGTGTGATCCGTTTCAAGAATTATGTTAATGATGCATATATGAATTCATACAATGCAGATGGTATCATCATTTCCACGCCGACCGGTTCTACCGGATATAGTCTGTCAGCGGGAGGTCCCGTGGTTTCTCCCAGTGCCAGTATGATGATCATGACCCCCATCGCTCCCCATACCATGAACACCCGAAGTATCATTCTTTCCGGGGAAGAGGCAGTTACAGTAGAGATCGGTGAGGGAAGACATAATACTATTGAGAAAGCGGTGGCCTCTTTCGACGGGGATACCCAGATATCCATGGTCACCGGTGATCGGATCGTGATCCGGAAAGCCACAGTCAGGACAAAAATCCTCAAGCTGAACCATCTGAGCTTTGTGGAGGTTCTGAGACAGAAAATGAGTAACAGCTGATGCAGGAGGTTCAATTTTGAAAGTAGCAAGACATGAAAAAATTATCGAACTGATCCGTCAGTACGAGATCGATACACAGGAAGAACTTGCGGCAAGACTGAATGAGGCCGGTTTTAAGGTTACGCAGGCTACCGTATCCAGAGATATCCGTGCTCTGAAAATGACAAAGGTTGCAGGCAGCAACGGAAAGTCCAGATATGCGATCCTGGAAGAACATACACCGGATGTGTTAAGTGATAAATATTCCAGAGTTCTGAAAGATGCAGTGATCGCTATGAACATCGGACAGAATATCGTAGTGGTAAAAACAATTCCGGGAATGGCCATGGCGGCAGCAGCAGCTCTTGATGCCATGAAATGGCCGGAAATCCTGGGATGTATTGCCGGAGATGATACCATTATGTGTGTGGTGAAAACCTCTGAACAGGCACCGGGTGTAGTTCAGAAGCTTGGCGGGATCTTATCCAGAGGAAAATAAAATGACAGAATATGTAAATGCTTTATGCCAGAAAGGAAATCAATGTTAGTACATCTGCATGTAAAAAATCTTGCACTGATAGAGGAATCAGAGGTGGAATTCGGACCAGGCTTAAATATCTTAACTGGTGAGACCGGAGCCGGAAAATCCATTCTGTTAGGATCTATACAGCTCATCCTGGGTGGAAAAACTTCCAGAAGCATGATTCGTGAAAATGCTTCCTATGCCCTGGTAGAGTTGCTGTTTCAGGTTGAAAACACGAAAGCCAGAGAGTCCCTTGCGGCGCTTGACATCTATCCGGAAGACGGACAGGTGCTGATGTCCCGCAAGATCATGGACGGCAGAAGTATCAACAAGATCAACGGAGAGACAAGTACTGTCAGCCAGATGAAAGCAGCAGCAGCCTGTCTTCTGGACATTCACGGACAGCATGAGCATCAGTCACTTCTTTATGGAGACCGCCAGCTGGCTATTTTGGATGTATATGGAAAGGAACAGATCCTTCCTGCCAGGGAGAAGGTCCGGAAAGCTTATCAGGAGTATCGGGACTGTGTGGATCAGCTGAAAGCACTGGATATGGATGAGGAACAGCGCAACCGTGAAAAAGCCTTTCTGGAATTTGAGATCAATGAGATTGAGGAGGCAGCTCTTATTCCAGGAGAGGACGAAACACTGGAGGACCGCTACCGGAAGCTGAGCAATGCCAGAAGGATCATGGAAACAGCACAAATGGTTCGTGGGATGACCGGATATGAACAGGGCGCCGCAGATATGACCGGAAATGCCCTGAAAGAGTTTTCAAGAATTGCAGATTACGATAAGGATCTTGCACCTTTACAGGAAGCTCTTGTGGAAATCGATTCACTTCTCAGTGACTTCTGCCGTGATCTGTCCTCTTATATGGATAGTTTGACTTTTGACGAAGAAACTTTTTTCGAAACAGAAAAAAGACTGGATCTGATCAATAGTCTGAAGGCAAAGTATGGACAGACGATCCATGAAATTTTGTCCTATCAGAAGGAACAGCAGGAAAAATTAGAAAAACTTCAAAGATTCGAAGAAAATTTCCGGTTACTGAAAGAAAAACTTATGCAGGCAGAAAAGATTCTTGAGGAAGCTTCGCATGAACTTTCAGAGATACGGAAAGAATACAGTAAGCAGCTGGATGAAAAGATTATCGAAGGATTGAAGGAACTGAATTTTGAGGATGTGGATTTTTCTATCCGTTTTGACCGCAGAAAAAATTATACAGATAATGGTTATGATGCGGTGGAATATGAGATTTCCACAAATCCAGGTGAGAGCAGAAAACCGCTGGGACAGATCGTATCCGGTGGTGAGCTTTCCAGGATCATGCTTGCCATCAAAGCGATCCTTGCAGATAAAGATCAGATCGATACACTGATCTTTGATGAGATCGATACAGGGATCAGTGGGCGTACTGCACAGAAGGTCTCTGAAAAAATGGCAGTGATCGGACAGCACAGGCAGGTGCTTTGTATCACACATCTTCCACAGATCGCAGCAATGGCAGATACCCATTTTGAGATTGAGAAACATGTAGAAGGAACAGAAACCATCACCCAGATCCATCCTCTGGAAGGAGAGAAATCTGTTCGTGAGCTTGCCAGACTTCTGGGCGGTGCCCAGATCACGCCGGCTGTTCTTGGAAATGCAAGAGAGATGAAGGAATTGGCACAGCAACAAAAAAATACAAGACTGAAATAATTTATACGTTACATACTAAGAGAGGACGGCCGAAAGGTCGGTCCTCTTTTTTAACCGAATCAAGTCAGTCCCCTGCTTCAGTTGCGAAAAGCAATAAGCAGTGGGTGGGGATTTGCTTGTATCAGAAAATTACAAAGGATGTGACGTAAGATGAACAGAAAAAGAAAATACCGATGTTGGCTCCTTGTATTTCTTGCGCTGGATCTGATTCTGATGGGATGGCTGGGCTACCGGCTTCTGGACAGAAAAATCCCGGATCAGATTCTGGTGGATCATGAGGACAGCCGGGAAGTAGCCAATCTTCTTAAACGCCCTTTTATCAGCTTTGATGATGCGATCACCGTTTCAGGAAAAGACAGCTATAAGTTGCACTGCAGACTCTTGGGAGTGATCCCTTTTAAGGATGTGAAGGTAAAAAATATAACTGCAAAAGAAGTATATGCAAGCGGAGATGCAGTAGGTATTTATATGCAGACGAAAGGAGTTCTGATCATTGATACAGGCGAGATCCTTTCGGAAAGTGGTGAGATGGAAGAACCGGCCCGGGACATTGTAAAGCCGGGAGATTATATTGTGGCTTTTGATCAGAACCGGATCCAGTGCAAGCAGGATCTTCTGGAGGATCTTGCAGATCTTTGCGGAGAATCTGTAACACTGAAGGTCCGCCGGGGAAAAGAGACGATTCCCCTGTCCCTGACGCCGGTGAAAGATGAGAAAGGAAAATACAAGCTTGGCATCTGGGTGAGGGACGATACACAGGGAATCGGAACCCTGACTTATGTGGACGAAAATGGAGGGTTCGGTGCTCTTGGTCACGGGATCAGCGATGTGGATACCGGCGAACTTTTAAGTATCGCAGATGGAAATCTTTACAACGCCCAGATCCTGGGGATCCGGAAAGGAGAAAAAGGAAATCCCGGAGAACTATCTGGTCTGATCCGATACGAAGCTGACAATATCCTGGGTGAGATTTCCGAAAACAGTAAAAACGGCATTTTTGGAACTGTGGATGCTGACCAGGTGAAAAATCTGGATCTGAAGAAGATTCCTGTAGGTTACAAACAGGATCTGAAAATTGGACCCGCATCTGTTCTCTGCTGCACAGACGGCGAAGTAAAAGAATATGCCGCAGAGATCACCAGGATCGATATGAACCATGAGGATTCTAATAAGAGCTTTGTGATCCAGATCACAGATAAAGAACTCCTGGAAAAAACAGGTGGGATCGTTCAGGGAATGTCTGGAAGTCCTGTGCTTCAGAACGGAAAACTCTTTGGTGCTGTGACTCATGTATTTGTGCAGGATTCTACCGGCGGATATGGGATTTTTATTGAAAATATGACAGGCAATGCATAATCTGCAGTTGAGGAAAGAGGCACAAAAACATGGAAAAAGTCCGGGAAAAGTGCCTCTTTTTTATATGGGGAAAAATGCCGGATACAGATGGAAATACCTGCATTTTAGTGAATTTTGTGATATATAAGAGAAAAAATGTCGAAAAATATCGTACGAAAGTGTGATAAAATAACTACTTTTATCTTGATTTTACTACAGGATTTCCACTATAATAATTTTGTCGCCAGCAAGGGGAAAGCGCAGGCAGCTAACAGTGTCGGTTACTGCCATGGTGACAGGGGGTATGTCTGGAAACCCAAGGAGATAGAAGTTAGGAGGGTCCTCATGGACAAATTAAATGTTGCAATTGCTGATGATAACGCGAAAATGACAGACATGCTCGGTCAGATGATCGAAGAAGATAAAGACCTTGAACTGGTCGGAAAAGCACACAACGGAGAAGAAATCTGTAACATAATCAAAGATAAGGAGCCGGATGTGGTGATTCTCGACATCATTATGCCGAAGATGGACGGCCTTTCCGTTATGGAGAAATTTTCCCATAACGCAAATGTCAAAAAAGTTCCAGTGTTTATCGTATTATCTGCAATTGGACAGGAGAGGATTACAGAGGATGCATTCAGTCTTGGAGCAGACTATTATGTTTTGAAGCCTTTTGACAACACTACACTTTTAAACCGGATCAAACATATTCGGAAGATTGGGGACAGGAGAGTGCGGGAGATTGCAAGGCCAGGTATCACAGAAACCAAAAAGCCTCAGCCGGAGAGGAATCTGGAAACCGATGTGACGAATATCATTCATGAGATCGGAGTTCCGGCACACATCAAGGGGTATCAGTATTTAAGGGATGCGATCATTTTGTCTGTCAATGACATGGAAATGCTCAATTCCATTACCAAGGTATTATATCCAACCATTGCGAAACGCCATCAGACAACACCGAGCAGAGTGGAGCGGGCGATCCGACATGCGATCGAGGTGGCATGGAGCCGGGGAAAGATGGATACCATTGATGAATTGTTTGGATATACTGTAAGCACCGGAAAAGGGAAACCCACGAATTCTGAATTTATAGCACTGATCGCAGATAAAATCAGACTAGAATATAAAAATCGGTCTTTAAATTAGATGAATTTTGGAGTATAATCATAAATAAAAACGGGTGTACCCAGGGAGGGGAATACAGATGAAAAAAATTCTGTTTGCTACATCAGAAGCAGTACCTTTTATCAAAACAGGAGGACTCGCTGATGTTGCCGGCTCACTGCCTAAGTGCTTTGACAAAAAATATTTTGATATACGCGTGATCTTACCGAAATATGCCTGCATGAAACAGGAATGGAAAGACAAAATGGAGTATGTGACCCATTTTTATATGGATCTGGGATTTAAGAACTGCTATGTAGGCATTATGCAGATGCAGTATGACGGGATCCAGTTTTACTTCATTGACAATGAATATTATTTCAGCGGTCCGAAACCATATGACAGTGCACCATGGGATCTTGAGAAATTTGCTTTCTTTTCCAAAGCTGTGTTATCGGTTCTTCCGGTGATCGGATTCAGACCGGATATCATCCACTGTCATGACTGGCAGACAGGACTTGTTCCGGTTTACCTTCACGATTCTTTCCAGGAGAATGAATTCTTCCGTGGAATCAAGACTGTTATGACAATACATAACCTGAAATTTCAGGGTGTATGGGATGTTAAGACTGTTAAGGATATCACAGGCCTTTCTGATTACTACTTTGCGCCGGATAAACTGGAAGCATACAAGGACGCAAACTTCCTGAAGGGCGGTATGGTATTTGCAGATGCCATTACCACAGTAAGTAATACCTATGCAGAAGAGATCAAGACACCGTTTTATGGTGAGAAGCTGGACGGACTTCTCAATGCGAGAGCCAACAGCCTGCGTGGTATTGTAAATGGTATTGATTACAATGAATTCAATCCGGAGACAGATCCGAATATCACCAAGAACTACAATGCAAAGAACTTCCGCAAGGAGAAGATCAAGAACAAGATCCAGCTTCAGAAAGATCTTGGACTTGAGCAGGATCCGAAAGCTATGATGATCGGTATTGTATCCCGCCTGACAGATCAGAAGGGATTTGATCTGATCGCTTATATCATGGACGAACTGTGTCAGGATGCGGTTCAGATCGTTGCTCTTGGTACCGGTGAGGAACGTTATGAGAATATGTTCCGTCATTTTGACTGGAAGTATCATGGCAAGGTATCTGCACAGATCTACTATGATGAGGCAATGTCTCACAGAATTTATGCAGCATCTGACGCATTTCTGATGCCGTCACTGTTTGAGCCATGTGGCTTAAGCCAGCTGATGAGCCTTCGTTATGGAACTCTTCCGATCGTCAGAGAGACCGGTGGTCTGAAGGATACAGTTGTCCCGTACAATGAATTCGAGGGAACCGGAACAGGATTCTCCTTCGTAAATTACAATGCACATGAAATGCTTGCTACGATCCGTTATGCAGAGAGTGTATATTATGACAAGAAACGTGAATGGAATAAAATGGTAGATCGCGCGATGGCTGCAGATTTTTCCTGGAACAATTCCGCACGTCAGTATGAGGAAATGTACAATTGGTTAATTGGTGAGTAAGGATTCACCGAAGCGGTTCTTGCAATAAAAAGGCGCAGACGACAGATAATATGTCGTTTGCGCTTTTTTATTGCGGGAATATACATGGATGTTATTGTATGTCTGCAAAAAATATGAAGGTGTTTGTTTATCAAACAGGAATTGTGCTAAAGTGAGAAAAAATATAAATGTTAATGATAAATAACTTTTGAATTGGTATTATTTGTACGAAACTTATCAGATTAATCAGTTATTGTCAAATAACTTAAATTGTGTTACATTTATATTAGTGCATCGTTTTTGAAATAACTATACCATTCACTTGTCTGTGAATCCGATTGATATAGTTATTTACGAAACGATGTACCAGTGGATAATACAGATATATGTATTGACCATGTAAATTGTACTTATGATGAGGTGACAATATGACACTGGACAAATTAAAGACTGGAGAATGTGGCAGAATCATCAGTGTTCGTGGCGAGGGGGAGCTGAGACATCATCTTCTGGATATGGGGCTTACACCGGGGACAGAAGTGTCTCTTCGTAAAACAGCTCCTATGGGAGATCCGGTACAGCTTGTGCTGCGCGGATATGAGCTGACATTGCGGCTGGCGGAAGCTGCAAAGATTGAGATCGTATCAATCGAATCCATGACGGAAACGAAGAAAGAAAATGAACGGCATCAGCCGATTGCTCATCCTGGTGTGGGAGAACTTGGAAAGGCTCGAGATTATCGTAAGAACCGGATCGGTGATACGATTCCCAAAGGGGAACCGATCACGTTTGCACTGGCAGGTAATCAGAACTGTGGAAAGACAACTCTTTTTAATCAGCTGACAGGTTCCAATCAGCATGTTGGTAACTTTCCGGGTGTAACTGTTGACAAGAAAGAAGGAAGCATCCGGAGGCATCCGGAGGCAACGGTAACGGATCTTCCTGGAATCTATTCACTTTCCCCGTATTCCAGCGAGGAGATTGTAACAAGAGATTTTCTGCTGAATGAGAAGCCGACAGGAATCATTAATATTGTAGATGCTTCCAATATTGAGAGAAATCTTTATCTTACCATGCAGCTGATGGAGCTTGGAATCCCAATGGTGCTGGCCTTAAATATGATGGATGAGGTAAGGGCAAATGGAGGCTCTGTTCGGATCAATGAGCTGGAGGAGATTTTAGGAATTCCGGTTGTACCTATTTCAGCAGCGAAGAATGAAGGAATTGATGAGCTGATCGATCATGCAGTCCATGTTGCAAGATACAGAGAAGCACCGGGAAGAATTGATTTCTGTACTGACAATCAGTCACCGAAGGATCCGGTAGGCGCACTTCACAGATGTATCCATGCAGCCGTTCATCTGATCGAACCCTATGCAAAAAAAACAGGACTTCCTGTACGTTTTGCAGCTACGAAGATCGTAGAGAAAGATTCTCTGATCGAAAAACGTCTGGCTTTGCCTGAAGGTGAAAAAAAGGTTCTTGATGGGCTGGTACATGTTATGGAGAAGGATGGCGGTCTGGACCGTGAGGCAGCTCTTGCGAACATGCGCTTCAATTTTATTGAAAAGCTTTGTGAGAAAACTGTGGTAAAACCGGCAGAAAGCCGTGAGCATAAACGAAGTGTCGCCATAGATCGTATCCTTACCGGAAAATATACAGCAATTCCCTGTTTTGTGGGAATTATGGCAATTGTATTTGTGATGACGTTTAATTATCTGGGAGCCTGGCTTTCGGACGGAATGACTATGGTCGTGAACTGGGTAATTGCACTTATTGGCAGGGGACTGGAGGTGGCAGGTGTCAGCTCAGTACTGCAGTCACTGGTTGTGGATGGAATTTTAAGCGGTATCGGAAGCGTGATCGGATTTCTTCCTACGATCGTTACTTTGTTTTTCTTCCTGTCAATCCTGGAAGATACCGGATATATGGCTCGTGTAGCCTTTGTTATGGACAAGCTCCTTCGAAAGATCGGACTTTCCGGAAGAAGCTTTGTGCCGATGCTGATCGGATTCGGCTGTTCGGTGCCGGCCATTATGGCAACCAGAACATTATCCAGTGAACGTGACCGGAAAATGACGATCCTGATTACTCCGTTTATGAGCTGCAGTGCCAAGCTTCCGATCTACGGACTTCTCACCAGTGCATTTTTCCCGAAGCAGTGGAGAGGAGTTGTGATGATCAGCCTTTATTTTGCAGGAATTCTCTGCGGGATCCTGTATGCGCTGATTCTGAAAAAGACGAAATATAAGGGAGAGCCGGTTCCGTTTGTCATGGAGCTTCCCAATTACCGGCTTCCTTCTGCAAAAAGTGTAGGACAGCTGATCTGGGAAAAGGCGAAGGACTTTATCCAGAAAGCGTTTACAATTATTTTTGCGGCAACGCTGATCGTGTGGTTCCTGCAGAACTTTGATGCAGGTCTTAACCTTGTTACCAGCACAGATCAGAGCCTTCTGGCAAAGATCGGAAGCATCGTGGCACCACTTTTTGCTCCGCTGGGCTTTGGTGACTGGAGAGTATCCACTGCATTGATCACGGGCTTTATGGCAAAAGAGAGTGTTGTGTCTACGCTGACAGTCCTTCTGGGCGGAAATACGGCGTTGCTTCAGACTTTATTTACACCGTTTACTGCTTACGTATTTTTGATCTTTACCTTGCTCTATACACCCTGCGTTGCAGCTATTGCAACTGTGCGTCGGGAGATGGGAACTGTAAGAGCTGCCGCTGGTATTGTAGCAGTACAGTGTGCCACTGCATGGATCGTTGCGTTTGCGGTACATGGTGTGGGAATGATGCTTGGATTATAGAAAAAACACCTTACATATGGCTTTTCACAAACTGCAGAAAACATTTTGCAGAGGTTGTGAGAGCCATATTTTTTTTATGGGCAATTCCAACAGATAGCTTTTTCAGTCCATTAACCGGGACAGCAACAAGCGAAGGCTGACGAAAGAACTGAAAGCTGCTTTCTGTAAGAAGGCTGATCCCTTCGCCAATTTCCACTGCGCTGACAATAGATTCTGCACGGGCAGTACGCAGAAGCTGAGGGTGGATCCCTGCATTATGAAAACTTTGCATACAGAAACGGTAAATGGAGGTGTGCGGAGGCATCAGGATAAAAGATTCTTTTTTCAGTTCGGAAAGAGAGACCGATTTTTTGGATGCAGAGGGATGAGCTTCAGGAAAAACAGCAACCAGACGGTCTGCTGTGAGAGCATGAAAAGTATAGAGCTCCGGGTTTATCATGTGTTTTCGTACAAAGATCAGATTAAAAAAGCCTTTTTCAAGACCGGAAAGAAGTTCTTCGTCTTCTACCTCCTTCAGAGAAAAAGAAAGCTCCGGGTGTGTATCACAAAAACTGTGTATCACAGAAGTAAGATGGTACTGAGAAAGAAAAGGAAGTGTTCCAATATGAAGTGCTTGGAGCTTACTGTCCTTAAAATGGTACACTGCTTCCAGAGAACGATGATACTGTCTGGAAATCTTAAGTGCTTCTTTGTAAAAAAACTCTCCTTCAGGAGTAAGCACAGCAGTACGCTTGCTGCGGTCCCATAAGGTAAGCTCCAGTTCTTTTTCCAGTTTCATGATCTGCTTGGAAAGGGAGGACTGGGAGATATGCATAGCTTCTGCAGCATCAAAAAAAGTCCGGGATTGAGCTGCACAGATAAAATAGTCGATCTGTTCAAGAGTCATGGTAACACCTGCCTTTTAGAAAATAGTGACGAATCATTCCATATTGGAAACAATTATATCATAGAAAGAATTGATTCACCATGTAAAAAAGAGATAAAATAACATAAGAAAATAAAGATGTTACTGAGAACGGAGTGAACAGTAATATAAAGATAACGCAGGAGGTTTTTTATGGCAGAAAAAGTAAGAGATCTGAGAAGTGCTCTGGCACTTCTGGAGCAGATGCCAGATCAGCTGATCGAAACAGAGGTGGAAGTTGATCCGATGGCAGAGCTTGCAGGGGTATATCGTTATGTAGGAGCCGGTGGAACGGTGAAGCGTCCCACAAAGGAAGGACCTGCCATGATCTTTAATCGTATAAAAGGACACCCGGATGCAAGGGTAGCTATCGGTCTTCTGGCAAGCAGAAAAAGAGTTGCTGCTTTACTTGACACTCAGCCGGAAAATCTTGGAAAGATGCTCTGCAAAAGCGTGGAGAATCCAATTCCACCGGTCGATCTTGAAGGCGATGCACCGTGTCAGCAGGTGGTGCATAAGGCAGCAGATCCGGATTTTGACCTCTATAAGCTGGTTCCTGCGCCAACGAACACACCGGATGATGCGGGCCCGTATATCACACTTGGCATGTGCTACGCCACACACCCGGATACTGGAGTTCACGATGTGACCATTCACCGTCTCTGCATTCAGGGAAAAGATGAGCTTTCCATTTTCTTTACACCTGGTGCCAGACATATCGGAGCAATGGCAGAGCGTGCTGAGGAGCTGGGACAAAGGCTGCCGATTTCTATCAGTATCGGAGTTGATCCTGCTATTGAGATCGGTTCCTGTTTTGAGCCGCCTACAACACCACTGGGGTATGATGAGCTGTCTGTAGCCGGTGCACTGCGCAAAGAGCCGGTGGAACTCTGTAAATGTTTAACCGTTAACGAGCGTGCCATCGCCAATGCGGAATACGTGATCGAGGGAGAAGTGATCCCGGGTGTGCGTGTAAAGGAAGATCAGAACAGCAATACCGGATACGCCATGCCGGAGTTTCCGGGATATACAGGGCCTGCAAGTGATCAGTGCTGGCTGATCAAGGTTACAGCAGTGACACATCGTGAAAATCCGATTATGCAGACCTGTATCGGGCCAAGTGAGGAGCACGTATCCATGGCGGGAATCCCTACAGAGGCCAGCATCTATGGCATGGTGGAAAAAGCAATGCCTGGAAGACTTCAGAACGTATACTGCAACAGTGCCGGAGGTGGAAAGTATATGGCTGTCCTTCAGTTTAAAAAGCTTTCTCAAAGTGATGAGGGAAGACAGCGTCAGGCTGCACTTCTTGCATTTTCTGCCTTTAGTGAGCTGAAAAATGTATTTCTGGTAGATGAAGATGTGGATTGTTTTGATATGAATGACGTACTTTGGGCGATGAATACGAGATTCCAGGGGGATGTGGATGTGATCACCATTCCGGGTGTCCGTTGTCATCCTCTTGATCCGTCCAATGATCCTGCATTTTCTCCAAGTATCCGTGATCATGGAATTGCATGCAAGACTATTTTTGACTGTACGGTGCCTTATGATCTGAAGGAAGATTTTCACAGAGCCCGTTTTATGGAACTGGATCCGGAGAAATGGCTGAAAAAATGAAAAAGAGAATTATAGTTGGTGCGACAGGTGCAAGCGGCCTGCCGCTCCTTGTAAAATGTCTGGAGATCATCCGGGAGAATCCGGATTTTGAGTCTTATCTGATCATGAGCTCCAGTGCAGAGCTGACTCTTCGCCAGGAGACGGAGCTGGAACCGGAGGATGTGAAACGATTGGCAGATCATGTATGTGCACCGGGAGAGATCGGGGCAAAACCGGCCAGTGGTTCTTTCAAAACAGAGGGGATGCTGATCGTGCCCTGCAGCATGAAGACGATCGCGGGGATCCACAGTGGCTATGCGGATAATCTTATTCTGCGTGCGGCAGATGTGACGGTCAAGGAACAGAGAACACTGGTGCTGGCAGCCAGAGAAACACCGTTAAGCGGGATTCATCTCCGAAATCTTTATGAGCTATCCATGCTTCCGGGAGTACGGATCATTCCGCCGATGCTGACGTTTTATCATAAACCGGAGAGCATTGATGATATGGTGTATCATATTGCGGCAAAGCTTTTGGAACCGTTTGGGATCGAAGCAAAGGAGTATCGCAGATGGAATGGATTGTAAAAGAGTGTGTGGAGACTGCAGGCTGTAAGCTGGAGGTCAGTGCTGCATTTGTCGGAGAGGATGTGCTTATCTGTCTGAAAGGCGGAGAGAGACCTCATCTGGGATGTGTGGTGCAGACGGAACCGAGAGTGTCTCTGACAGGGGATGGTTCTGTGAGTGCGACTTCTTCAGTTTTGAATTTTCCGGGACATAAGGACGAGGTGATCTGCCGGTGGATGGCGGAGAAGGTTTCGAAAGAGCTGGGAAAGAGAGTGGTTTGCACCGGGGGATTTCATAAGGATGGTATTTCGGAGAAAGAGATCCGGGAGGTACAGGGAAGTGTTGTGCGTCTGACGGAGATGGTGATAGAAGGACTGCAGCGGTAGTTGAGTAACGAACGGCTGGAACCTGCTAAAGTTATTTTCCAAAAGTCCGAGACTTTCTTCGCTCAAACAGCGAATTTTTGAAAAATAACGCAGATTCCAGCCGTCTAAAATGTTTCGGTATTCTATTTATTTTCAAATATATTCTCGCGGGTAATATTCTTAGCCCACTTCCCACTAAGATACCTTTTGATCACCCATGGCCACTTCACAAATTCATCCGTACAGAGCAGAAAATACACCCACATAACCGGCAGCTTCAGTACAAAAGCAGCGAAGAATCCAAGGGGTACTGCATATACCCACATATCAATGGTATCACAGATCAGACCAAACTTTGTATCACCACCTGCCCGGAACACACCGGCGATCAGGGTTGTATTTACGGCAGACCCCATAATATAATAGCTGTTGATCAGAAGCATATATTTCAGATAATGCATGGCAGTGGGTGTCAGGGACGCAAATCTCATTACGAACGGTGTGATGGCAAGAACGATAAGTCCGCCCAAAAAACCTGCAATAACAGTAAGCTTCAGTGTTTTGGAAGCATAACGCCTGGAACGTTCCAGATCGCCCTGCCCCATAACATTGCCTAGAAGGATACCTCCTGCACTGGCAATACCGAAACAGAAAACAGAGCCGATATTACGGACTACTACAACCAGAGAATTGGTAGCAACCGCATCCGTACCAAGATGCCCCAGGATCACAGAGTACATGGAAAAACCAATACTCCAGGAAATATCATTGCCAAGAGCCGGCAGGGAAAGCCGCACGAAATCACTGAACAGCAGTTTGTTTTTTGTGAACATACATCGGAGATCCAGTCGGACATTTTTGCTGAAAGCAGAAACAATAAAACAGGCGATCAGCTCGATCATTCTGGAAAGTGCAGTAGCAATAGCCACACCGGTAGCACCAAGCTTGGGTGCTCCGAACAATCCGAAGATAAAAGTCGCATTCAAAAGAATATTCAGTCCAAAGGCCAGCATATTCATCGCCATGCTGGTAGTCACCCGTCCAATGCTTCGAAGAACAGCCAGATAAACCTCCGTCATACCCCAGCAGATATAGGTGATACCCATAATGCGGATATAGGAAGAACCAATGGCCAGAAGCTCCGGATCGTTGGTGAACAGTTTCATCATCATCTGTGGCATGGTAAATGCAACGAGTGCCACGAGAACAGAGATGATCATGGAAAAACGAAGAGCGATTCCCTCGATGATCTGAATGGCTTTGTAATCTCCCTTTCCATAATACTGGGCACAAAGCAGGGTGGCTCCCGTACCAAGACCGTAATAAACCATAAACAGGACATTGGAATAATTCGCTGCCAGGGATACTGCGGAGATGGATGACTGACCTACAAAGTTCAGCATGATAACATCGGCGGAATTGACCGCTGCACTTAGCAGATTTTGAATGATGATGGGGATGACAAGCTTAACGATCTGTGGATAAAAATCATCCCGCTGTGAAAGTTGATTTCTCATTTCCTCCTCCCAAAAAATACAATTACAATGACGTGAAAAACAGTAGATCACATACATGGTAACTGTGTCAGCTTTTGTAAAAAATGAAAGCAGACATGATTGCACGATAACATAGTTTACAGGCAGTGTCAATCAGCAAACTGTGGAACTGTTTAAACAACTTACGGGAAAATGACGAATACAAAAAATGAATAAAAAATGTATAAAAAACCATATCAGCAGTTGTTGAGATTTCTAATCCATGATAAACTGAATGAAGATATTTTTCAGAGAAAGAGGAGTAAAAAATATGCCAGTTTTTGATTTCAGCGCAGCACCGGCAGATAAAAAAGAGACAAAAAGCCAGTGCACATATACAACGTTTCGTTCCAATGAAACAAAAGCCACACCGGAGAAACCGGTGCTGATCCTGGATAACGGCAAAAGAGAGTGGAAACATCATTCTTGCGGATATTTTTCCAATCCTGCGAAGCAGACTGCATTTGAGTTTAAGGAAGAGGACGGTGTTTTTCCGGCAGACATCCTGAAGATCGATTCCCGTTTTACAAGCCTGATCAAATGGCTCGGAGAAAATCATATCAACATCCGTCTTTCAGGACAGAATACAGAAGAAGGATATGCTGTTTACAAAATCCGCGAGATCGCTTTTGGCGGAGGCACCAAGCTTTCTGCTGAGGACGGATTTCTTCAGTTTATGATCGAGCGTCTGTTTGCAAGCAGTGCGCCGGCAGAAGAAAATGAGAACGATGAGGAGGAAGAAGACGGTGACGATATGAAGCTTACCAGTATTCAGAGTATCACCGACTTTATGAACTGTGCCGGAAAGACTATGCCGGATAATATCCGTCTCTGGGCAAGAAGGAATCTGGCAGTTGCCCGTTCTCATGAGGTTTCTCAGGAGGAAAGACGCCATGCCCAGAGAGCACTTTCCATCATGATGAATATTCAGTGGAAGCATAATTATTTTGAGTCTATTGATCCGAAGGAAGCACGCCGTATCCTGGATGAGGAGCTTTATGGAATGGAGCGTGTAAAACAGAGGATCATTGAGACGATCATTCAGATTAACCGTACTCATACACTTCCTGCTTACGGACTGCTTCTTGTAGGACCGGCAGGTACCGGTAAATCTCAGATCGCTTATGCAGTTGCAAGAATCCTGAAAATGCCGTGGACAACCCTGGATATGAGTTCGATCAATGATCCGGAACAGCTTACAGGAAGCTCTCGTGTTTATGCAAATGCCAAGCCTGGAATCATCATGGAGGCTTTTTCCATGGCAGGAGAATCCAATCTGGTATTTATCATCAATGAGCTTGACAAGGCTGCATCAGGTAAAGGAAACGGAAATCCGGCAGACGTGCTTCTGACACTGCTGGATAACCTTGGTTTTACAGATAACTATATGGAATGTATGGTTCCGACAGTTGGTGTCTATCCTATTGCCACAGCCAATGATAAGGCACAGATCAGCGCACCTCTGATGTCACGTTTTGCAGTGATCGATATTCCGGATTACACACCGGAGGAAAAGAAGATCATCTTTTCCAGATTTGCGCTTCCCAAGGTTCTGAAACGTATGAGCCTGAAACAGGAAGAATGTATCGTAACGGATGAGGCGCTGGACGCAGTAATTAAGAAATTTGAAGATACCACAGGAATCCGTGATCTGGAGCAGGCTGCGGAGCATATTGCGGCCAATGCCCTGTATCAGATTGAGGTGGATCATGTGAAGGCTGTAACCTTTACCCCCGAGATGGTACAGGAGCTTCTGGACTGACAAAGGGATCTGTTTTGCAATGATAAAAATGCTTCCGGAGATTTTTTCGGAAGCATTTTTGGCTGAGGGAATGCACCTGTTTATGCCGGTCCTGTCTGATCGTAAAGGAAAATTATAAAAATAATGAAATCAGGGATTGCCTGAGAAAGTGTAAATGTGTATAATGGGACAAAAGAGCGTGCGCGTGAACACAAAGCACACAGGAGAGGTTTTGGAGGGTAAAATATGGCAGTAACATTACAACAGATTGCGGAAGCAGCAGGAGTTTCAAGAGGCACTGTGGACAGGGCACTGAACAACAGAGGCCGTATCCGCCCGGAAGTAGAGGAAAGGATCAAAAGGATCGCCCGGGAGATGGGATATCAGCCCAGCCGTGCCGGTCGTGCCCTTGCCATGGCAAAGAGGAAAATCCGTATCGGTGTGATCCTTCAGTATATGGAGACTCCTTTTATGCAGCAGGTTTTAAAGGGAGTCCTGGAAGCAAAAGAAGAAGTGGAGAGCTTTGGCGGAACAGTAAAGATCTATGAAATCGAAGGCGTGGAACCGGAAAAAGTAATGGCTGCAATGGAAGAACTCCGGGAAAAGGGGTTTAATGGAATCGCACTGACTCCATCAGAGGATCAGCTTTTGAGAGCGAGGATCGATCAGTATCAGGAAGAGTATGGAATTCCGATAGTTACCTTTAATGCGGATCTGGAAGATACAAAAAGGTTATGCTTTGTGGGACAGGATACCTTTCAGGCCGGTCGTACGGCAGCAGGCCTGATGTGGGAGATGACAGGCGGAAACGGGCAGGTTGCCATAATTTCCGGACAGGTTGCCAATCCTGGTCTGATCAGCAGGCAGAAAGGATTTACGACAGAGATTAAAGAAAGCTTTCCGGGAATCGAGATCGTGGATATAAGGTATTCTTATGATGACGAATGGGTGGCATCCAAGATCGTGGAAGAATTTCTGGAGCTTTATCCGGAGCTGACCGGGATCTATATTACGGGTCATGGTGTAAAGGGTGTCTGCCAGACCTTGCAGAAGCTTGGAAAGGATAAAACCATGCATGTGATCGCCAATGATTTCCTGGAAGAAAATCTGAAATGGCTGAAAGAGGGGACGATCAATTTCCTTATCGGTCAGGATGCGGCTGTACAGGGACATTCTCCGGTGATTATTTTGTTCCAGCTTCTCTTTGACAGCAAGGCACCGGAAAAGGAATACCAGTATACAGATATTGTGATCCGGACGAAATATAATATGGGTTAAAAAGGAATTGCTGTTGCGTATAGAACCCATGATCAGAAATATCATATGGCAGAATCCTGTACAGGGAAAGCAGATTCAGGAGGAAAAATGAATTATAAAAATGTAAAGATCGCAAAAGGTGCCAGGATCGCAAAGCAGTCTGTGATCCTTGGAAATGTAACGATCGGCCGTGACAGCTGTGTATTATATTATGCGGTGATCCGCGGAGATGATGCGCCGGTAGTGATCGGAGAAGAAACAAATATCCAGGAAAACTGTACCATTCATGTGAGCCACAACATGCCGGTCCATATCGGAAACAACGTTACTGTGGGACATAATGCGGTGATCCATGGATGTACCATCGGAGACCGGACATTGATCGGAATGGGAGCCGTGATCCTGGATGGTGCAAAGATCGGAAACGACTGTATCATAGGAGCCGGAAGCCTTGTGACTAAAAATACGGTGATCCCGGATGGCTCCCTGGTAATGGGAAGTCCGGCCAGGATCAAACGAAACCTTACCTGGGAAGAGAAGCTTGGTATCGTGGAAAACAGCAAAGAATATCTTGCTGTGTCCGAAGAGATGAAAGCGCAGGATGTATTATAAAAAAGTGAAGAAGACATTTGTAAACGGACAGCTCCGACTGCTTTGTAATATGAGAAGTAGTCGGAGCTGTAACTTTGTTATATAAAATGCTTATATTTATCGTTTTTTTATTTATCGATCACTTCCACCGGTGTGTCATCCCGTGCATCCAGATCGTTAATATATTTTTTAGTCTCTTTTACGATCACACTGGAAAGCAGTAATACTGCGATCAGGTTTGGAATAGCCATCAGTGCATTCAGGATATCCGCTACGGTCCATACCAGGTTCAGAGAAATAACAGGGGAGATGGCAGCTACCGCAATGTACAGCACACGATAGGGGATGAGTCCCTTTTTGCCGGAAAAATACTCCACGCACCGCTCGCCATAATATGCCCATCCAAGGACTGTAGAATATGCGAAGGAAATGATACCCACTACAAGGATCACAGGACCAAGAACCGGGATCTGCTGAAAAGCCAGTGTAGTAAGAACACCGCCATCAGTGATATTTCCCATGTCGATCGAAGGATTTTTCATAATACTGGTTACCAGAACAAGACCGGTCATCAGACATACCACAACGGTATCCCAGAATGTACCGGTGCTGGAAACGAGAGCCTGACGAACCGGATTTCTTGTCTGTGCGGCAGCAGCGGCGATGGGGGCAGAACCCATACCGGATTCATTGGAAAAAAGTCCTCTTGCGATTCCATACTGCATGGCCATCATGATACCACGTCCTACAAGACCTCCTGCAGCAGCACCAGGGGTAAAAGCAAATTTGCAGATGGTTTTTACTGCGGGAATGATAAAATCGAAATTGATCCCCAGGATGATGATACATCCAATCACATAGAAAAATGCCATAAACGGAACAAGACGCTCACATACATTGGCGATGGATTTGATCCCGCCAAAAATAACAAAAGCAGTAAGAACTGCCACAGCAATGCCGATCGCTGCCGGCGGAATATGAAGGTTCTCATTACATACCGTTGCAATGGCATTGACCTGGGTAGCACATCCGATTCCAAAGGAAGCAAAGCCACCGAAAAAGGCAAAGATCAGACCAAGCCAGCGCATATTTAATCCGCGCTCCAGGGCATACATAGCACCACCCTGCATACGGCCGTCTTTGGTTTTGACGCGGTATTTTACAGCGATGAGAGACTCACTGTATTTGGTGGCGATTCCGAAGACACCGGTAAGCCAGCACCAGAGGACTGCACCGGGACCGCCAAGAGCAATGGCAGTACCGACACCGATGATATTTCCGGTTCCAATAGTGGAAGCAAGGGCTGTTGTCAGGGCGCCAAACTGGCTGACTTCACCTTCCGCATTGGTATCTTTGGTGACAGACAGGCGAATGGCGGTACCGATCTTACGCTGGATCACACCGGTACGGATGGTCATGAAAATATGGGTGCCCAGAAGTAAAATGATCATCCACCAGCCCCACACCAGACTGTCGATCTGGTTTATCACATTTCCGATTGCATTCATCATAGAAATCTCCTCCCTTTCTCAAAGCGAAATTTCTGCAGGACTGCAGAAATAGCACAAGGGCGCACAGACACAGGAAACATGTGCTGTACGCCCTTGTACATTACGCTCTTAAGTTTTGATTATTGCGCTAATTATACAGGAATATTCAGAATAATGCAACAAAAATATTCCATCTGAACAGAAGGTTTTTCTGAAAACCAGATAATCACAGGAGATTTTTTGTTATAGAGAAAAAACAAAGTTATAGAGAAAAAACAAAAATCATGGTAAAATAAAAATGCAGGACAAAAAAGGTTAGATCAGGAGAAAACGTATGAAAAAGAATCACTTTGAATTAAAAAATTATGTTATGGCAACCGGCGTTTTTATCTTGGCGGTTATAGCAGGGATTCTTATTTTTTTCGAGTGTGTGCAGAGGGCTGTACAGGTGAATTCTCAGAATACATTGAAGATAAATGTGCAGAGACAAAGTGAACATTTGCGGACGATACTGGATATTAATTATCAATATCTGAATGAGATTGCCTCTGCAATGGGAAAATCAGAAGAACTTTTTTCAGAAGAAAATAAAGAACAACTGATATCTATTTATGAAAAGACAGACCTGGAGAGGGCTGCTCTTATTGATAAGAATGGAGATGCATACTACGACAATGGAGTAACCAAGAATGTTTCTCATCGCAGATATTTTCAGGAGGCTATCAGTGGAGCGCAGACCATCAGCAATCCCCTGGAAAGCAGTGTGGACCATAAGGTGCGGGTGGTTTTAGGTGTGCCGGTATACAAAGACCATAAAGTGATCGGTGTGTTGGGCGGATCCTGTAATGTTACAGCGCTGAGCCATATGCTTTTTAATGATCTTTTTGATGGAGCGGGAAACAGTCTTCTGGCTACAAGTGATGGAGAGATCATTGCCTTTGACAGTGGTTCGGCGTCTGGTACGGAGATCATATATGGAATCAATCTTTTTAAATATTACGGAGAAAAAAATCTCAAAGGAAAGAATACTCTTCAGGATATTCAGGAAGATTTTAAAGTTGGCGAAAGTGGTCTGGTGAAGTTTAGTCTCAAAGAGAGAAAAGAAGAGGACCGGTATCTGGCATATATGCCTCTTGGATACAATGACTGGATGATCTGTTATGCAATTCCTGTAAAAAGTGCACAGCAGGCTTATGAATTCATTTCTGGTTATGAAATCCTATTTATGGGAAGCTTCTGTATTCTGGTGCTGCTCCTGCTCCTGTATATTGTTGTAAGAAATAATCAGGAGAAAGCGGAATTGGTACGTTCTGCCCAGAAGGATGCGCTTACAGGCGTTTATAACAGAGAGAATACGCAGAAGGTGATCGATGCTATTCTGAGAGAAAAAGCTCCGGAAGGCTTTCATGGCTTTTTGATCCTGGATATGGATCATTTTAAAGAAGTGAATGATGTTTACGGACATGTCATGGGAGATAATGTATTAAAGATGCTGGGAGGTTTTCTTAAAGAGCAGTTCTGGGAACAGGATGTGATCGGGCGTATCGGCGGGGATGAGTTTGTGATCCTGCTCTGTAATATCGGTTCCCGGAAAAATATGGAGAGCAGAATAAAAAAACTTCATGAAAAGCTCAGGGAGATCCGTATGGAAGGCATGGGAGAGCATACATTTACTTTTAGTGCAGGAATTGCTTTTGCACCACAGGATGGAGATACCTTTATGGAACTGTATCAAAAAGCAGATTTTGCCCTTTATCAGGTAAAACGCTCCGGAAGGGATGGCTACCGGATCTATAAATAACAATAAAAAAGACAGAAGATATCCTGAAGAGAAAAAGGAAATCTTCTGTCTTCTTTTTGTATAAATTGGAATGGGAAGCTTTGATGTCCTTAGGCTTCCGGAATTTTTTGAATGATCGTTCTGTTTATGACAACCAGGAAAGTTACGGACACGATCAGAGAAATGATCTCCGCAATGGGGAAAGACCACCATACTGCGTGAAGTCCGCCGATGGAAGCAAGGATATAAGCAGCAGGTACCAGGACAAACAGCTGACGCATGATAGATACGATCATACTGAATACAGCTTTTCCGAGTGCCTGGAATACAGTTCCCGCAATGATACAGAACCATGCGATCAGATAGTGGATTCCTATGATACGAAGTGCAGGGATTCCGATGGTAAGCATATCTTCGGAAGCACTGAACAGCCCCAGCAGTGTTTTCGGAATAAATTCAAAGGCAAGAAAACCAATGAATGTAAAACAGAATGCGATGAACATGCTGACTTTGACAGTTTTAAGCATACGCTTTCTGTGGCGTGCACCATAATTATAGGCAATGATCGGTGTAATGCCGTTGTTAAGTCCAAATACAGGCATGAAGAAAAAACTCTGTAATTTGAAGTAAACACCAAATACTGCAGTTGCAGTGACTGTGAACTGTACCAGGATCAGATTCATGCAGTAGGTCATGATAGAACTGATGGACTGCATGATGATCGATGGAATACCTACTGCATAAATATGGCCGATGATCTTAAGGTCAGGACGGAAGCCCCTGAAGCTGAGCCGGACTTCATGATTAAATTTATGGTTGCAGATTCCGGCAACGATGCAGGCTACACACTGTCCGATCACAGTAGCTACAGCAGCTCCGGTAACACCCATTTTCGGAGCACCGAACAGACCAAAGATCAGGATCGGGTCAAGGATGATGTTGGTGATGGCACCGCACAGCTGAGAAGTCATGCTGAATATGGTTTTTCCTGTGGATGTGAGCAGACGTTCAAAGAAAAACTGTCCAAGCAGACCAAAGGAGAATATCATAACTGTGCTCAGATATTCAATCCCAAATTTAAGGATCTCAGGGTCTGCGTTATGTACCTGGCTGGCATAAAATGGTTTTACTACTGTAAATCCAAGGATCAGGAAAACCAGATAGCTTAAGCCATACAGGAAAGCAGCATTGCTGGCTGTCCGATCAGCTTTTTCAAAATTCTTTTCTCCAAGGGATTTGGAAAGCAGTGCGTTCATACCCACACCGGTACCTGCACCTACTGCGATCAGAAGTGTCTGCAGTGGAAAAGCCATGGAAACTGCCGTCAGAGCATTTTCGGAAAGCATGGCAACGAAAACACTGTCTACAATATTGTACAATGCCTGCACCAGCATGGAGATCATCATTGGCAGAGACATGTTTAGTACAAGCCTTCCTACGGGCATGGTCCCCATTTTGTTTTCTGCTATGGGAGCAGATGTACTTTTTTGATTCATATTTCCTCCATTTTGTATTTTGTAGTTTTTGACCTAATTATATATATTAGCATGAAAATATAAGGGATTCAAGAAAAGAATATCCTTCTGACATTATTATAAATGGTTCATACTATAAGTATCTAAACGATTTTGATAGTTGACATGAATTTTCAGATATGCTATGATTATGAAGATTTTGAAGGACAAGAAAGAGTCTTTTCAAAGCAATTATTTTGGACCACCCCATTTTGGGGTCAAGGCCATACGGACAGCCGGGTCCACTGCCGCTGATGGTAACTTTGGTTGCCTTATTGATTGAGTTAGAAGCTCAAATTTTATAAGTTGGTTCCTTTGATAACCGTCATGCGCCTGTTGCGCAGACTTGTGAAACGGTCAATAAGAGTAGTAAAAGTATGATTGCTATATAGACTCTGACATATATCATCCGGATTCTGATCTCATGTAAATATGGGGATTCTCATATTTATATGCGATGAAAATAAAATCAGGAAGAATGATCTAAGCAGGTTTACGGTTTTGTATCGGCCTGCTTTTTTTGTGCGGATAAAGGAACTGGAAATGGAGAAGCAATGAACAGAAGTCGTTTTAAACTGGACCAGAATCATGCTCCAATTCATGAAGCTCTGGAAAAATTCCTGCGTATGAGAGTAGTACCCTTCGATGTGCCGGGACATAAAAGAGGAAGAGGAAATCCGGAGCTTACTGAATTTCTGGGACAAAAATGTGTAGGTGTGGATGTAAACAGCATGAAGCCGCTTGATAATCTCTGTCATCCCGTATCTGTGATCCGGGAGGCGGAAGAGCTGGCAGCAGATGCCTTTGGAGCAGCGCATGCATTTCTTATGGTTGGAGGAACTACAAGCTCAGTGCAGACTATGGTGCTAACTGCCTGTAAGAGGGGAGATGAGATCATTCTTCCCCGAAATGTCCACAGAAGTGTGCTGAATGCGCTGGTTCTGTGCGGAGCAATCCCGGTCTATGTGAATCCGGAGGTGGATCAGAGACTTGGGATTTCTCTTGGAATGCGACGTGAACAGGTGGCAAAGGCAATTAAGGAGCACCCAAATGCGGTGGCTGTGCTGGTGAACAATCCCACCTATTATGGAATCTGCAGTGATCTTCGCGCAATTGTACGCATGGCTCATGAAGCAGGAATGCTGTGTCTGGCAGATGAGGCACATGGAACTCATTTTTATTTTGGCGGAGGTCTGCCGGTTTCGGCAATGGCAGCTGGTGCAGATATGGCGTCTGTATCCATGCATAAAAGCGGCGGAAGCCTGACCCAGTCCAGCCTTCTTCTTACAGGACCAGGTGTTCATGCCGGTTATGTCCGTCAGATCATCAATCTGACTCAGACTACTTCAGGCAGCTATCTTCTGATGTCAAGTCTTGACATTTCGCGCCGGAATCTTGCACAGCGAGGACGCCAGATTTTTCATCAGGTAGCAGATATGGCAGAGTATGCAAGGGAAGAGATCAATGCTATTGGCGGCTATTATGCATTTGGAAAAGAGCTGGTGAATGGAGATTCGGTTTTTGATTTTGACATTACGAAATTAAGTGTACATACCCTGGATATCGGACTTGCAGGGATCGAGGTTTACGATATACTGAGAGATGAATATGATATTCAGATCGAATTTGGCGATATTGGAAATATTCTGGCTTATCTGTCGATCGGAGATCGTGCCCAGGAAATAGAGCGGCTGGTAAGTGCTCTTGCGGAGATCCGCAGGCGATTCCAGAAGGATAAATCAGGATTGCTGGATCAGGAATATATCGATCCTCAGGTAGTGACAAGTCCTCAGGAAGCTTTTTATGCAGAAAAATGCAGCCTTCCTCTCAGAGAAACCGAAGGCAAGGTATGCAGCGAGTTTGTAATGTGTTATCCTCCGGGAATCCCGATTTTGGCTCCGGGGGAACGAATCACTCCGGAAATCCTGGATTATATTGAATATGCCAAGGCAAAAGGATGCAATATGACAGGCCCTGAAGATCCGGATATATTGCGTTTAAACGTACTGGCAGGGAGGTAAAGAAAATGGAAATGTGGTTTTCGGAATTTCATACACCGGATGTGAAGCATAGTATCCGGGTAAACCGTCAGCTTTATTCAAAGCAGAGTGACTATCAGAGAATTGATATTTTTGAGACACCGGAATTTGGCAGGGTGCTCACACTGGACGGTAATGTAATGCTCACAGAGCGTGACGAATTTATTTATGACGAAATGATCACTCATGTACCTATGGCTATTCACAAAGAAGCTAAAGATATTCTTGTGATCGGAGCAGGAGACGGCGGAGTTGTACGTGAACTGACCAGGTATGACCGTGTCAGCCATATTGATCTGGTAGAGATGGATCCTATGGTAGTAGAAGCCTGTCGCGCATATCTTCCGGGAAATGCCTGCAGGCTGGATGACAGGAGAGTGCACCTTCATTATGAGAATGCGTTGAAATATATACGCCGCTGCGAGAATAAATATGATCTTATTATTGTAGATTCCTCGGATCCCTTTGGCCCATCGGAGGGATTATTTACCCGTGAATTTTACGGAAACTGCTATAATGCGCTGAAGGCGGATGGAATCATGGTTAATCAGCAGGGAAGTCCTTTTTATTCCGAGGATGCGCATGCCATGCAGCGCAGTCACAAAAGAATTGCCAGTACTTTCCAGATTAGCCGTGTTTACCAGGCTCATATTCCTACCTTTGCTGCCGGCTACTGGCTGTTTGGCTTTGCAAGTAAAAAATATCATCCTGTGGATGACCTGGATTCGAAGGCATGGAATTCACTGAATCTTCGCACCCGTTACTATACTACAAGGCTTCACAAAGGTGCATTTTATCTTCCGGCTTTTCTGGAGGAAATGCTTCAGGAGGTGGAGGACTGATTTATGATCTTACCAAATATTGAAAATTTTATCGGTTGTGACAGCAGCTTTGAGGAAGCAGAAATTGTTCTTTACGGAGCTCCCTTTGATTCGACCACAAGCTTTCGTCCGGGAGCCAGGTTCGGTCCTTCTGCCATTCGTCATGAAAGCTTTGGACTGGAAACCTACAGCCCTTATCAGGATCGTGACCTTATGGATATCCGGGTATTTGACAGTGGAGATCTGGAGCTTTGCTTCGGCAGCAGTGAAAAGGCGCTTGCTGATATACAGGATCGTGCAGAGGAAATCCTGAAAGAGGGAAAAATGCCGCTGCTTCTGGGGGGAGAGCATCTGGTGACACTGGCTGCTGTGAGAGCTGCCGCCAGGAGATATCCGGGACTTCATATTATTCATTTTGATGCGCACGCAGATTTAAGAGACGATTATCTTGGTGCCCATTTAAGTCATGCGTGTGTTATCCGCAGATGCTATGATATTCTGGGAGATGGGAGGATACATCAGTTTTGTATCCGAAGCGGGGAGAGAGAAGAATTCCGGTTTGCAAAAGAGCATACAGATTTTCATCCCTTTACCTTTGAAGGCCTGGAAGAAACCGTACAGGAATTGGCCAGGAAGCAGGTTCCGGTATATTTTACCATTGATCTGGACTGTCTGGATCCATCTGTATTTCCGGGAACCGGTACACCGGAGGCAGGAGGCGTAAGCTTCCTTGAATTGCTCGCTGCTATCCGGAAGGTATCAGAATTAAATATTGTGGGAGCAGATGTCAATGAGCTGGCACCTATGCTGGATCCAAGCGGTGTTTCCACAGCTACAGCATGTAAGGTGGTCAGGGAACTGCTGCTGGCGGTGGCAAAATAAAAACAGTTACGAAAATTGAGTATAAAAAAGGAGACAAAAAACATGAGCAGAGTACTTGTAATCGGCTGCGGCGGAGTAGCCAGTGTAGCAATTCAGAAGTGTTGTCAGGCAGATACTGTATTTACAGAACTGTGTATAGCAAGCAGGACAAAAGAAAAATGTGATGCACTTGCCCGGAAACTGGAAGGAAAAACAAAAACAGTTATTACCACCGCAAAGGTGGATGCGGATGATGTAAACCAGCTGATCCAGCTGATCAATAGTTACAAACCGGATCTGGTAATGAACATTGCGCTTCCGTACCAGGATCTGACCATCATGGATGCATGTCTGGCATGTGGTGTAAACTATATGGATACGGCAAACTATGAGCCGGAGGATACGGATGATCCCAAATGGCGTGCTATTTACGAAAAACGCTGCAAGGAAGCGGGATTTTCCGCATATTTTGATTATTCCTGGCAGTGGGCATACCGGAAGAAATTTGAAGAGGCAGGGCTTACAGCACTTCTTGGCTGCGGCTTTGACCCGGGTGTTACCCAGGCATATTGTGCATATGCATTAAAGCATGAGTTTGACCAGATCGATACCATTGATATTCTGGACTGCAATGGAGGAGACCACGGATATGCATTTGCAACCAACTTTAATCCGGAAATCAATCTTCGTGAGGTAAGTGCGCCCGGAAGCTACTGGGAGAATGGACACTGGGTGGAAATTCCTCCGATGGCGATCAAGCGGGAATATGATTTTGATCAGGTCGGCGATAAAGATATGTATCTTCTGCATCATGAGGAGATCGAGTCCCTTGCCCAGACAATTCCGGGAGTAAAGAGAATCCGTTTCTTTATGACCTTCGGACAGAGCTATCTGGATCACATGCGCTGTCTGGAGGATGTGGGAATGCTTTCTACTACTCCGATCAACTATAATGGACAGGAAATCGTTCCTATCCAGTTTTTGAAGGCTCTTCTCCCGGATCCGGCCAGCCTGGGTCCACGTACTAAGGGAAAAACTAATATTGGCTGCATTTTCACCGGGGTGAAGGATGGAAAAGAGAAAACCTATTATATTTATAATGTTTGTGACCACCAGGAATGTTATAAAGAGGTTGGAAGTCAGGCAATCAGCTATACGACAGGCGTTCCGGCTATGTGCGGAGCATTAATGATGCTTACCGGAAAATGGATCCGCCCGGGAGTGTATACAGTAGAAGAATTTGACCCGGATCCGTTCCTGGAAGCACTTGACAAATATGGACTTCCACGCAGCGAAAATCATGATCCGGAGCTGGTGGATTAATGGAAAGAACAGATACAAGACCACCCTTTGCAGCGTCCGGCGGAATTATTCCGCCGGAGCTGCGGAAGATCAAAACACCTTGTTATGTTCTCGACGAAGCGGCGCTTATAAAAAATGCAGAATTAATGGGGAATATTGCCAAGAGAACAGGCTGCAAAATGCTCCTGGCACAGAAGGCTTTCAGTAATTATGACTGCTATCATCTTTTGGAACCATATTTGACAGGAACAGAAGCAAGCGGACTGTACGAAGTCAGGCTTGGTGCCCAGGAGATGCCCGGAAAAGAGGTACATGTATTTTGCGCCGGATATCGTGAGGATGAATTTGAGGAGCTGCTTAGCTTTGCAGATCATATAGTGTTTAACTCTCCTTCTCAGCTTCTTCGCTTTGGAAAAAGAGTGAAGGAGGCCGGGAAAAGTGCAGGGCTTCGGATCAATCCGGAATGCTCTACCCAGGAGGGACATGCTATTTATGATCCCTGTGCCCCAGGCAGCCGCATGGGTACTACAAGAGCACAGTGGGAGACTGCTGTGAGAAAGCATCCGGAGCTGATCGGATTATTGGATGGTATTCATTTTCACACCCTTTGTGAGCAGGACTCTTCTGATCTGGAAACTACTCTTACAGCAGTAAAGACGAAATTCGGAGATCTGATTTCTCAGATGAAATGGTTGAATCTGGGAGGAGGACATCATATTACAAGACCAGGCTATGATATTGCACGGCTTGAGAAGTGCATCAGCGCAGCAAAGGAAGAATGGAAAGTAGATGTTTATCTGGAGCCCGGAGAGGCATGGGCCTTAAATGCAGGATTTTTTTTGACAACTGTTCTGGATGTGCTGCAAAATGGTGATACCCGGCTTGCAATTTTGGACGGAAGTGCTGCCTGTCATATGCCGGATGTTCTGGAAATGCCTTATTGTCCTCCTCTTCTTGGAGCAGATGAACCGGGAGAAAATGCAGTCACAATCCGGCTCGGAGGACCAACCTGCCTGTCAGGAGATATCATAGGAGATTACAGCTTTTCAGAGCCGTTGAAGTATGGAGACATTCTCATGTTTGGTGATATGGCCATTTATACAACCTGCAAGAACAATACCTTTAATGGAATGCCTTTGCCTGATATATGGCTGAGACATGGCGATAAAACCATGGAACGTCTTACTGATTTTGGGTATGAAGATTTTAAAGGCAGACTTGGACGCTGCAGGAAATAAGAGCAGTTTTTTTGAAAAATAATATTGACAGGTTTAATGAAAAATGGGAGGGAGATTCAAAAATGAGCAAAAACGAAGGAAAAGGGTTAAAGTCTTTTAACAAGGGATTCCAAGTGCCTGATACCTACATTATCATCTTTTTTGTAGTTGTTTTCGCAGCACTTATGACATTTCTTGTACCAAAGGGATTTTACGAAACACAGGATATTTCATATATGATCAATGGTGTTGAGAAAACCCGTACAGTAATCAAAGACGGAAGTTTCCAGTATCTGACAGATGATACAGGAAATGTAGTAACAGAAGGAGTAGCACTCTTCAGTGGAGATGGTGGAACAGGATTTTTTAACTATATGTATAACGGAATCGTAAATAGTTCTGCAATCGAGATTATCGCATTTCTTATGGTAGTAGGTGGTGCATTCGGCATCATGATCCGTACAGGTGCGATTGAATCCGGATTGATCGGATTGATCCGTAAGGCAGAGGGAGCAGAAAAACTACTGATTCCGATACTTTTCGTACTGTTTTCTCTTGGTGGAGCAGTTTTCGGGATGGGAGAAGAAGCGCTTCCGTTTACTATGATTCTTTGTCCGTTGTTTGTAGCAGTTGGATATGATTCAGTTATCGCAGTTCTTGTTACTTATGTTGCAACACAGATTGGTTTTGGTTCATCTTGGATGAATCCATTCTCTGTAGGTATTGCACAGGGTATTGCAGGTATTGACGTATTCTCCGGAGCAGGATTCCGTATGGTAATGTGGGTAGTATTTACAGCACTCGGCTGTGGAATGACTATGTTCTATGCATCAAAGATCAAAAAGACTCCGACAATCTCAATCGCATATAAGACTGATTCATATTTCCGTGAGCAGAATGAAAAAACAGGAATTGACGAAGGACATTCATTTGGTCTTGGACACATTTTAGTTCTTCTGACACTGGCTGCTACAGTAGTATGGGTAGTTTGGGGAGTTATGACTCAAGGATACTATATGCCGGAGATTGCTACACAGTTCTTTATTATGGGAATTGTTTCCGGTGTGATCGGAGTTATCTTTAAACTGAACGATATGAAACTGAATGATATTGCAATATCATTCAAAGATGGAGCAAAAGATCTGATTGGTGCTGCACTTGTTGTTGCTATGGCACAGGGTATCATGCAGGTTCTTGGTGGATCTGATCCGACCACACCTACAGTTATCAATACAATTATGTATAATATTTCAAATGCATTGTCTGGAGTTTCCGGAGCGGTTGCAGCAGTACTTATGTATCTGTTCCAGTCCGTATTTAACTTCTTTGTTGTATCCGGAACAGGACAGGCTGCGATTACAATGCCGATCATGGCTCCACTGTCAGACCTGTTAGGTGTTTCACGACAGACAGCTGTAGTTGCATTCCAGCTTGGTGATGCATTTACAAACCTGATTGTTCCTACATCCGGATGTTTGATCGGATCTCTTGCAATTGCAAAGATTGAGTGGTCTAACTGGATTAAATTCATGTGGAAATTCCTTGGTGTCTTAATGATTGGTGCAATCATTACAGTTCTTATTGCAGTTGGAATTGGATTCTAAAACATGCATTGGATAATTGGGAGTGATTTATGATGAAATTAATTCAGAATATTGATGTTTATGCTCCACAGCATCTGGGGAAAAAAGATGTACTTATGATCAATGATAAGATTGTTAAGATTAAAGATCCAGGTTCTATATCCGCAGACGGATTTCTTTCTGAGGCAGAAATGATCAATGGAGAGGGGTTACTTTTAACTCCGGGATTCATTGATAGTCATGTTCATGTACTCGGAGGCGGTGGCGAAGGTGGATTCGCCAATCGTACTCCGGAAGCAACTATGGAAGGACTTACGAAGTTTGGAGTAACAACAGTTGTTGGCTGCCTTGGAACAGATGGAATCGGTCGTGATATATGTGCACTGGTTGCAAAGACAAAAGGATTGAATGAGCAGGGAATGTCTGCATACTGTTATACAGGCAGTTATCAGATTCCGGTTCGTACGTTGACTGACAGTATTGTGAAAGATATTATGATGATTCAGGAAATCATTGGAACTGGAGAAATCGCAATCTCTGATCATCGGTCTTCACAGCCGACTTTTGAGGAATTTGTACGTGTCGTTGCGGATACAAGACTTGGTGGTGTTCTTTCCGGGAAAGCTGGTATTGTAAATGTTCATCTTGGTGACAGTCCGAGATGCTTAGATCTTATTGAACGGGTGGTAGATGAGACAGAGATACCGGCTTCTCAAATATTGCCAACACATATCAATCGAAATGAGCTGCTTTTCTGCAAGTCAATGGAATATGCGCTGAAAGGCGGAGCAGTAGATTTTACCGGAAATGAAGATATTGACTATTGGGAAACTATCTGTGATGAGGTACGAGTATGTAATGGTATCAAACGGATGTTAGATGCAGGAGTAAATCCTAACCGCATGACAATTTCTTCTGATGGACAGGGAAGCCTTCCGATGTACAGTAGTGATGGCGAATTCCTTGGAATGGGCGTTGGACAGTCCAGCTGCCTTCTGAAGGAAGTTAAAGAGTGTGTGTTTAAAGCGGATATCCCGTTGGAAATTGCACTTTCAACAATAACATCCAATCCGGCAGAAATCCTTCGCCTTAATGGAAAAGGAAAGATTGAAGAGGGCTATGATGCGGATCTTTGTATCCTAGATCAGGACCTGCAGCTTGTTGAGGTAATAGCAAGAGGTAAAACAGTGTATACAAAATAGAATCAGAAATATCCGGTATAAGAACAGATGTGTTCCGTACCGGATATTTTACTAGCATACATTCTAATAGATGGGGGCAAAATAATGCTGACTTATACATATGTTTCAAAGGGAAAATTTGAACTAATGGAAAAACCGAAACCAGTGCTCATGCATGAACGAGATGCTATTGTAAAGGTGACACTGGCCAGCATCTGTTCCAGTGACCTGCATATTAAACACGGAAGTGTTCCGCGTGCAGTCCCGGGAATTACAGTTGGCCATGAGATGGTAGGTATTGTTGAGGCAGTCGGTTCTAAGGTGACGCATGTAAAACCGGGAGACCGGGTGACTGTAAATGTAGAAACCTTTTGCGGAGAGTGTTTTTTCTGTAAAAAAGGATATGTAAACAATTGTACCGACAAGAATGGTGGCTGGGCACTTGGCTGTCGTATCGATGGGGGACAGGCAGAATATGTCCGGGTTCCTTTTGCAGATCAGGGATTGAATAAAATCCCGGAAGGTGTTACGGACAGACAGGCTTTACTGGTAGGAGATGTTCTTGCTACTGGTTATTGGGCAGCACGTATTTCTGAAATCACAGAGGAAGATACTGTACTGATCATTGGAGCCGGTCCAACAGGAATATGTACTTTACTTAGTGTTATGCTGAAAAATCCAGCGAAGATTATTATATGTGAAAAGGACGAGACACGTATTCGCTTTATTAATGAGCATTATCCGGAGACGTTTACTGTTTCACCGGAAGACTGTAAAGAGTTTGTTAAGACTAATAGTGAGCATGGTGGAGCTGATGCAGTCCTTGAAGTTGCCGGAGCAGAATCGACATTTAAACTGGCGTGGGAATGTGCCCGACCAAATGCAATCGTGACAGTGGTTGCGCTTTATGATAAAGCGCAGATGTTACCACTCCCAGATATGTATGGTAAAAATCTTACTTTTAAAACAGGTGGAGTGGATGGCTGCGATTGCGAAGAAACTCTGAAGCTGATATCAGAAGGTAAGATCAACACGGAACCGCTGATTACGCATACCTATCCGTTAAACAGGATTGAAGAGGCATATGAATTGTTCGAAAATAAGAGAGATGGTGTGATTAAAGTAGCAGTGGAATGCTGAGAAACAGGTACGGGAGGCTGAACAATAGTAAGTTTATTACAAGTAATTTTACCCGTGATCATAATGCTTATTATTGGGATGATCTGCAGAGAGAAAAAACTGATCCACCCAGAGGGAATTGAAGGACTTCAGGCATTGGTTATGAATTTTGCATTTCTAATCTCATTGTTTTATATTTTTTATCGGGCAAGTATTAAAGCAAATACTGTGATATTTCCGGTTATCTTCTTCGTAGTGACCGCAGGTGGGATTTTTGCAGGAAGGCTGCTTTGTAAACTTGTAAAAGAAAAGGATGTCTATTTTCCCTTTACACTGACAGGATATGAGGCTGGAATGCTGGGATATGCTCTGTTTGGTATTCTGCTTGGAAATGATAAGATCACGCAATAACTTGCTTAATATTGTCCCATTTTGCCAAGCTGGCAGCTAAAACACACATTTCACAAATCCCCGAAATCCATTGCAAAACAGGGCATTTCCGGGCAAATCAAGGAGAAATAAAACAATGGTAAAAATATTTTTCATCTGCCACGGCAGAACTCCATGACTACTCGCAATCCTCGGAATAATGGAGCAAACTGGGGCATAATTTGGCGTCCGCCGGGGGTGAGACTACCAGGAGACTACAAATAAACGACTTTAAATTCGGGAATGTAGGGGCAATCGTTAATCGGGTATATATTGTATGCACCCCTTGCTGATAATCGTTAATCTGGTTCTACCAGGTGACTACTACACTTCAAAATTAAAAGTTTTCTTTCCATAATATATGGATTTGTTCTCTTGCACCGCCCATGTGGAGACTGTGTGCCTTTTGGGCAAACGAAAACCAGATACCACGGTAAAACTCAGCGTGGATATGGATGATTACTACCGTATTAAAGATGGTAAAGAGCCTAAATAAAACCGAATAATACACTGAAACAAAGCAAGACAGAAGCTGTTGATGCGTTAGAAGATAACGTGTCAGCGGCTTTTTCTTTTTATCTAAAAATCTATTAGTCAAGTCTGAAAGGAGTCAATTCTATGGCAAAGAAAAATGTAAGAAATATGAAGGTTTGTGGACAGAGCGGTTATAAATATGAGACAGTTCCGGCGATTACATTAAAAGGAAAGTGGCTGGAAGAACTGGGCTTTCATCTTGGGGATTATGTGCAGGTGAAATGTGAAAATGGTCAGCTGATTATCACGCCGGATGTGAATAAAGCACAGGAGCAGGAAGCAAAAACAGCATTTATGGATGAGGAGATTAAGAAACTGAAAATCAGATACCAGAATGAAAAAGAAGAAATTACTGCAAAATATGTGGCAAAGCAGAGTATCGGCTGTTATGGAAAGAAAGCATGAGAGGGGGAGAAAGTATGGCAAGAATTATCATGTGCGGATCATTTAAAGGGGGAGTTGGCAAGACTGCCAGCTCCTGGAACCTGGCTTATTCACTGGCGAGATGGGAAAAAGGATTTATCTGTGCTGGAAAAGAGTATCGGGGACGGGGATCCGGAAAAGTCTTCCCTGGATCTGTTTTCCCTTGAGATGTTTGAGAACATTGCGTATGTGATGGCGAAGCATGCGGATCCGTCTATTCCGGATAATCCGGAGGAATGGCTGGATGAATTTAATACATTCAGTATTTATCAGGTTCTGCCGAAGCTGATTGAACTGTGGGGAATGAACATTAAGACAGATGTTGAGGCTAAAAAAAACTTCATGCAACAGACCGTGAAATGACAACTCCCCTGTTTCTTCTCCGGTGTGTGCAGCTGGGGATTTCCATCCGGGATCTGGATCTGCTGACTATCGGGATGGTGAATGATATATTTGTGGAGAGCAGGAACGATGAGTACAAAGGGTGGAGAAAGGTTGCCACACAGGAGGATTTCGACAGGTTCTGATCTGATGAAATGTGGTGACAGGATGATTCAGAAAGGGTATAATGGGTTTTATCAAATCAATATTTACTGAATTAAGTTAATCGTGCCATATGGCTTGATTATAAATACAAAGATAAAAACGCAATGTACATTAAAAATGTATTAGAGCTGGTAGGTAGCCCAGCCGTCCTATGTAAATAGGGTAAGTAACCTGCCCCTCCGGGTTGTCCATTCTTTGTTCATTTTATTTTAGGAGGGATTCTTATGGACAAAGTAAATGGAAAACTGACGGTATATTTTGAAGAACCATTTTGGGTAGGCGTATTTGAGCGTATTGAAGATGGTAAACTATCTGTGGCGAAGGCAACATTTGGTGCAGAACCAAAAGATTACGAAGTACAGGAATATATTCAAAAATACTATTTCAGTTTGAAATTCAGTCCGGCTGTTGAAACTATTGTAAAGGATATCAAAAGAAATCCGAAACGGATGCAGCGAGAAGCAAAAAAGCAGATGCTGGAAACCGGCATTGGTACAAAATCGCAGCAGGTATTGAAATTACAGCAGGAACAGAACAAACAGGAGCATAAAGAGAGAAGCCGCAAGAAAAAAGAGGCGGAAGAACAGCGAATGTTTGAATTGAAACAGCAAAAGAAAAGAGAAAAGCATAAGGGACATTAAAGTCCCTTGGGCTTTTCCTCAAATCGGAAGTTAAGGAGGGCATTTATATGAAATTAGCAGATTTAGCTACGGGTCCAGACTGGATAATATGGACTGTCTTTGTGGTATTTGCTGTACTTTCTATAATTTTACTTTCTGGGCACGGAAGTTGGTTTATTTCTGGATACAATATGGCTTCAAAAGAAGAAAAGGAAAAGTATGATGAAAAAAAGTTATGCAGAACAACGGGAATTGGAATGTCTATTATAGCAATTCTTATATTAATTATGGGTTTGTTTGAAAACTTTCTTTCTGCATTTTTTATATATATTGCAGTGGGAATCATTGTGGTTGATGTCGTGGTGATTATCATTTTGGGAAACACGCTATGCAGAAAGTAACAACTTAAGTTTAAGGAGGTAGTTATGGCTTTTGATTTTAAGAAAGAATATAAAGAGTTTTATATGCCTAAAAATAAACCAGCGATTGTAACAGTCCCAAAAGCAAATTATATTGCAGTCAGAGGAAAGGGTAATCCAAACGAAGAAGGCGGGGCATATCAGCAGGCAATTAGTGTATTATATGCGGTTGCATATACTTTGAGAATGAGTTACAAGACAGATTATAAAATTGCAGGATTTTTTGAATATGTAGTTCCACCACTTGAAGGATTCTGGTGGCAGGAAAATATACATGGTGTAAATTATGCAGATAAAGATTCATTTAATTGGATTTCAGTTATCCGCCTGCCTGATTTTGTGAATCAAAAAGATTTTGAATGGGCTGTTGAAACAGCAGCTAAAAAGAAAAAAATAGACTGTTCATCGGCAGAGTTTTTGACCATTGATGAGGGATTGTGTGTTCAAATAATGCACTTGGGGGCATTTGATGATGAACCTGCAACTGTTGCACTTATGGATGCTTATTTGGAGCAGAATGGATATGTTAATGATATGAATATGGAAAGATTACATCATGAAATATATCTGTCTGATGCAAGAAAGGTTGCCCCAGAAAAATGGAAAACGGTCATTAGGCATCCTATAAAGAAATTGTAAACTTCCAGTTTTGTTGATAAAAAAATGAAGACGATAATGAAAGCATTTGTCAGGGATGGCAGGTGCTTTTTTTGTGCCCGGAGTGATCCGGGTATTTTTGTGCCTTTTTTTATGGGATTTAGGGGGTGAGCCGTATGGCAGGGAACAGAATCAGGGGGATCACTGTCGAGATTGGCGGCGATACCACAAAATTGCAGACTGCCCTGAAAGGGGTTAATACGGAAATTAGGAATACGCAGAGCCAGCTGAAAGATGTGGAGAAGCTTCTGAAGCTGGATCCGGGGAATACGGAGCTGATCGCGCAGAAGCACAGACTGCTGGCACAGGCGGTTTCTGAAACAAGGGAAAAGCTGGAGACTTTGAAGACTGCACAGCAGCAGGCGGATGAGGCATTGCGGAACGGAACGATTTCCCAGGACCAGTATGATGCCCTGCAGAGGGAGATCATTGAGACGGAACAGAGACTGCGGAGTCTGGAAGAGCAGGCGAACCAGTCTGCGACTGCCCTGCAGAAAATCGGGGCAACCGGTGAAAAGCTGCAGACGGTTGGAAACAAGATTTCTTCTGTTGGGCAGAAGCTGCTTCCTGTGACGGGAGTGGTGACAGGGCTTGGAACGGCGGCGGTGAAAACTGCCGCTGATTTTGACTCTGCGATGAGCAGGGTGGCGGCTGTGTCCGGGGCAACGGGATCTGATTTTGACAGCCTCCGGGATAAGGCCAGGGAGATGGGGCCAAGACAAAGTTCTCTGCGACTGAGGCGGCGGATGCCATGAATTATATGGCTATGGCCGGATGGAAGACGGAGGATATGCTGTCCGGTATTGAGGGTGTTATGTATCTGGCTGCTGCATCAGGGGAAGATCTGGCAACGACTTCTGATATTGTGACGGACGCGCTGACGGCTTTTGGGCTGACTGCAACGGATTCGGGACATTTTGCAGATGTGCTGGCGGCTGCTTCCAGTAATGCCAATACGAATGTGTCCATGATGGGCGAGACGTTCAAGTATTGTGCGCCGGTTGCGGGGGCACTGGGATTCTCGGTTGAGGACACGGCAGAAGCGATCGGTCTGATGGGGAATGCAGGTATCAAGGCTTCCCAGGCGGGTACTTCCATGCGTTCCATCATGACTAACCTGACCGGGGATGTGAAGCTGTCGGGTGCGGCGATTGGGGATGTGACCATTGCTACCACGAATGCAGACGGATCCATGAGGAGCCTGTCTGCGATCCTGGCTGAATGCAGGGGAGCTTTTGCAGGAATGACGGAAGCTGAGAAGGCGAACAATGCGGAGGCTTTGGTTGGAAAGAATGCAATGTCAGGGTTCCTTGCACTGATGAATGCGGCTCCGGAGGATATTGAAAAGGTGTCCGGAGCAGTGAATAACTGTAAGGATGCTGCAAAGAACATGGCGGATACCATGCAGGATAATCTGGAAGGACAGCTGACTATTCTGAAGTCACAGCTTCAGGAGCTGGCGATCTCTTTCGGGGATCTGCTGATGCCTGCGGTGCGGAGTATTGTTTCCGGGCTGCAGGGGATGGTGGATGTGCTGAATGCCATGCCGGACGGGGTGAAACGTGTGATCATGATCGTTGCACTTCTGGCTGCGGCTCTGGGACCTGTGCTGATCATCATAGGCAAGACTCTTTCGGCCATTGGAACGATTATGACATGGGCACCGAAGCTTGCCGGTGCGATCAGTGCGGTGAAGGGTGCTTTTGCAGCACTGAGTGCTACGATGATGGCGAACCCTATTGCTATTGTGATCGTTGCCATTGCAGCTTTAGTGGCGGCGTTTATTTATCTCTGGAATACCAATGAGGAGTTCCGGAAGTTCTGGATTAGGCTGTGGAATGAGATTAAGGAAGTCGCTGTCCAGGTATGGACGGCGGTTTCCCAGTTTCTGGTTTCTGCATGGAACGGGATCAGGAATACGGCGGTGGCTGTCTGGAATGGCATCAGGGATTTCTTTTCCAGTCTGTGGGCTGGGATTAAGACGCTGTTCACAACGGTTGTCACTGCAATTTCTACTTTCCTTGTGGGAGCGTGGAATGGAATCCGGGCAACGGTTATGGCGGTGTGGAATGCGATTTCAGCATTTTTTGGTTCTGTCTGGAATGGTATCAGGTCTGTTATTACGAATGTGGTGAACGGGATTCGGACATTTTTGCAGAGTGCATGGAACGGGATCCGCACAGTCATTACTACGGTGATGAATGCGATCCGGACGGTGCTCACTACTGTCTGGAATGGTATCCGGACAATTATTTCTACGGTGCTGAATGGAATCAGGGGTACTGTCAATTCCGTGTGGAATGGGATCAGGAATACGATTTCTTCTGTGGTAAACGGGATTAAGAATACGGTTTCCAGTGCTTTTAATGCCATGTGGTCCGGAATCCGGAGTACGATTTCCGGTATTTATAATACGATTCGGGACGGACTGGGAAATGCAGTGAATTATATTACGGGTCTTGCGTCTGCCGGATGGCGTTGGGGCGCAGATATCATCAATGGCATTGTGAATGGAATCCGGAGCTGTATTGGTGCAGTTGCCAATGCAGTAACGGATGTGGCAAATACGATCCGTTCCCATCTGCATTTCTCTGTGCCGGATGAAGGACCACTGACGGATTTCGAGAGCTGGATGCCGGACTTTATGAGTGGTCTGGCTGAGGGCATTGAGAAGAGCAGGGGCATGGTAAAGGCGGCTGTGAACAGTGTGGCTGCGGATATGGTGATTTCGCCGCAGATGGCTGTGGCAGAAAGTGGTGTGATGACCGGTACGGGAACGTCCGGCGGTGCGGATCTGACAGCCGGTATTGTGGCAGCGCTGAAGGATGTGCTGGGCGATCAAAAAGAACAGCAGGGGGATCTGGTGATTCCGGTTTATCTGGAAAACCAGCTGCTGGATGAGGTGATCGTGACGGCACAGCAGAGAATGAGTCTGAGGAGCGGAGGTAGATAGAATGGCTTTTTTTCAGTATCTTGTGTTTGACGGGGAGAACCTGCCGCTTTCGGATTCTTAAGAGGTGGAGCTGGAGGATGTGGAAGCGGATTCTGGCGGTGAGACGGAGGCGGGGACGACACAGAGGGATGTGGTGCGGCATGGGGTTGTGAGCATTCCGGTGTCGTTTTCTGTTACGGCGAAGTGGCTGGCGAAACTGGCGACGTATGCGAAGAAAGACAAGATTGCGGTGCAGTATTTTGATACGGAGACGCTAGGGCTGAAAACGACGGAGATGTATGTGACAGGGTATAAGGCGAAGCTGAAAAAGGATACCAGTTATAAGGGGCTGTGGATGGTGAGTTTTATGTTGAAGGAGATGTAAAGATATGAGGTGACTGGGGAGCGTGAAGCTGTTATAATGAAGTCATGAAAACGAAATCAGGAGGATATTTTGATGGGGAAAAATGACAGATTTGAAAGAATTTATTCACAGGGAACTATGAATGTTATGGAAATATGGGTTGACAGGGAAACTGGGGTAAACTATGTGTTTCATGCGGCTGCGAATGCAGGAGGAATGACTCCGCTGCTTGACAGAGAGGGCAAACCGGTGGTTTCTCCGATTTTTAATAGATAACTTTGAATTTTGGGAAAAATATCAGAGAGGACAAACTATGGAGAAAGAAAAAAGAACTGTTGAAATTGAAGAAATCACTGGTAAAAAGGAATTTAGTGCTTGGATAAAAGAACATAAAACACAGATTCTTTTAACTGGAATTAGTGTAACGGCTATCTTAACAACTGCATTAGGTTTAAAGAATAAGGATGCAATAACAGATGTGTGGAATACACTGAAACAACAAATAGAAAAAGGATCTTTATACAGTTCAAAATGGTTTGATAAAGCTAGTCTTAAGGAACTTGAGACAGCAAGAAAATACGTTCAACAGGATTATAATAATCCAGATCTGGATTTGGATTATAGAAGTTATTGCTGGAATCTGTTGAATAAATTTGATAATGCCATCGGAAAAATAAAGTGGGCTGGTAAAGAATACGGGTATCCAGTTCATAGTAGTAATGGATGGCATTTGACAAGTGATGATTAAGACAATTCTGGCTTGCAGGTGAGGAAAATGAGATTAAAAAATATTTTGATTGTAGTGAAAGATATTGAAAAGTCAAGGCAATTTTATCATGATCTGTTTGGCCTTGAGGTGGTGCTTGATAATAACGGAAATATGATTCTGGCGGAAGGACTTGTGCTTCAGGATGAAAAGATATGGAAAGATTTTCTGGGAAAGGAGATTATTCCACAGAATAATTCCTGTGAACTGTATTTTGAAGAACGTGATATAGAGGCATTTGTTGAAAGGTTGGAAGGACTGTGTCCGTCAGTAAACTATGTCAACAGGCTTATGACACACAGTTGGGGACAGAAGGTAGTCCGTTTTTATGATCCGGATGGAAATCTGATCGAGGTAGGGACGCCTGCGTAGAGTATGTTTATAGTTAAACAAAAGAAGTGGAGGCTAGAATATGGATGACCTGTTAAATAACCCTTGGATTAAGATAATTTACAAAATATCGATGGTAGAGGAGATGCAGGTTAGAAAATGGATTGAGGAATTGGAAAACGAATTAGCTGAGAAGAACCGTTTTTTTCCAGATGGGAAAGCTTTGAAATTAGTTGATAAATTAGTTGATGCTCCTCATAAAGTTTTAGAAAAAGGCACGAAAATATTTAGAGCGAGAACGATAGATAAATATCATGAGCAGCAGTATTTTAGTTCTTTAAGGAATGATATTAACAGAATCATTTCAGTACATATTCCTGATTTTGACATAAATAATGGAAATTATGCGCTGATGAATCTGGCAGAATATGTGCAGAAAAATAATATCAAAAATATTTTTGATACTGAAGAACAGAAAATAATAAATAAATATGGTGTAAAAGCATGGTGGGGATATAATGAGACGGAATCAGATGCTCCGCCACAGGGTATTGCTGGAGCTGGAAGAATTAATCCCAAAGGAATAAGTTATCTATATGCTGCAGACAATAAAAAAACTGCGGCATTAGAAGTACGCCCAGTGATTTCTCAATATGTTAGTATTGCTGAGATAGAGATAAAAAGTGATTTAAACTTGTTTGATTTTACAACACAGTATGATCTGGGATGTTCACAAAAAGAGTGGGATTGTTCAATTATATTATCTGTTTTGTCGGAGTATTTTTCAAGTCCGAATTACAGTGGTGATACTGCATACTTGGCAACACAATATATTAGTGAATACATTAAACATATTAAGACGAGCAACGGAAAAAAATTGTTTGATGGATTATGCTTTAAAAGTTCTTTGGATAATGAAGGCTTAAATTATGTGTTATTTGATATAAGTGAAACTAAAAAATATAAAATTAATAATTCATCAATTTACCAGATGATGGACTTAACCGGAAAATTACAACAACAATTACCATTATCAAACGAAATGTAAAAAATAAGCATTGGTCATGGAAATGGCTGGTGCTTTTTTTCGTGCGGAAACGGAGGTGGCGGGATGTATCCTGTGTCGGATGCTTTTCTGAGGGCAGTCAGGAGTAATACAAGAAAATATTACTGGACGGGTACAATCGTTACCAAGGGCGGAATGACGTATGAGTTCGGGGCAAAGGAGATTGTGAAGGGTTCCGGGTATATTTCCAGGCAGTGCTGTGGGAGTACGGAGATTGAGCTGGGAACGGTGTATGCTGCGGAGATGGGGATCACACTTCTGAGTGATATTGACAGGTATACGCTGGAGGATGCACTGGTGACGCTGGTGTTTCATCTGGTGCTGGCGGATGGTTCGGTGGAAGATGTGCCGATGGGAGTTTTTGAGGTCAGTGAGGCGAACCGTCTGGCGAAGTGCCTGGAACTGAAGGCGTATGATTTTATGCTGCGGTTTGATAAGAGTTTCAACGGATTTGAGACTGTGGGGACTGCTTATGATTTTATTACTTTGTGCTGTAAGCGGTGTAAAGTGGAGTTTGCGAATAAGAGGGCGGAGATTGATGCCATGCCGAATGGCGGGGTGACGCTTTCTGTTTATACTGAAAATGATATTGAGACCTGCCGGGACGTGCTGTTTTATGTGGCACAGGTTCTGGGAGGTTTCTTTATTATCAACAGGGAGGGAAAACTGGAACTGAGAAAGTACGGGAAGGATCCTGTGATGAAGGTGGAGCAGAGACACCGTTTTTCTTCCAGTTTTTCGGATTTTATTACCAGATACACGGCAGTGAGTTCCACCAACAAGCAGACGCAGATTGCAGAGTATTATGCTCTGGATCCGGATAACGGGCTGACCATGAATCTGGGTGTGAACCCACTTCTGCAGTTTGGACTGGCAGAGACCAGAGAGATGTTGTGCAGGAATATATTGACGGATCTGTCAGTGATCAACTATGTACCTTTTGATTCGGATACAATCGGGAACCCTGCCCTGGATCCGGGGGATGTGCTGACATTTGCAGGAGGACAGGCGGATGAGGGACAGATCACCTGCATCACTTCCATCAGACAGAAGATCGGGGGAAAGCAGAGCCTGAAATGTGTGGGGAAGAACCCGAGGCTGGCTCAGGCAAAGTCAAGAAATGACAAGAATATTTCGGGACTGCTGAATCAGATTGAAGACAATGCGAAGACCGGGAAGATCGGGATCCATATGTTTACCAATGCTTCCGCGCATGAGATCGGGCAGACGAAGGTGAAGCTGATCAGTATCCAGTTTGCTTCTTCTGAGGAAAACCATATGCAGTTTTTTGCACAGGTTGTTGTGGATGTGGCTGCGGATCCGGTGGAACGGTCTGCGGAGGCTTCCGGGACTGTGGTGATTCCATTTCCGGGCGGAAGCGGCAGTGGAACTGGAAGTGGTACGGGTGGTTCTGATGGAACCGGGGAGACATCGGATGAGGAAGTTCTGAAAATGATGCGGCAGGGAATGAAGTTGGAAATACTTCCGGGGATGAGAATACAGGGAGTACGGATGATGTCGCTGGTGGCTCGGATTCCGGATCCGGAACCGGGAGTGGTTCGGAGGTTTCTGTGGATGTGAGCCTGCCGGTGAAGTGGCAGGAAGACGGACAGGCGGTCTGCCATGTGGTCTTTGAATTTAATAACGAGGAGATCGTGGAGCATTGTCCGGTGGAGACCTGGCATTCAGGGAAACATATTTTGTCGCTGTATTATCCCATTGAGAAGATTGTTGCCAATTATACGAATACATTCAATGTGTATCTCTGGATGGAGAATGGCAGCGGGACCGTTGATGTGGGAGACTGCATTGCCTCTGTCAGCGGACAGGCAATGGCGGCAGGGGAAGCCTAGGACGGAAAGCTTGAGGTGGAAGATTATACCACGAGATTTGCCATTGGCGGAGGACTGGATGTGAATGGTTTCCGGGAATCGCTGTCCATGCAGATGAAGGAGACGGTGAACAGAGGATTTGAAGTGTATTTTGCTGAGAGAGCGGGAATCAGCGGTTTCTGCAGGCCGGTAGAAATGGAGGGTGTGTGATGAAGTTGAAAGGTGAAATGGTCATTGAACTGACCGATACGAATACGGGTGCGGTGGAGACAGTTCAGGAGACGAACATGATCACGGAGGCAGTGAACAATATTCTGGGGCTGAATCCCATGGGGATTTATCTGAAAGCCAGCGGGGAGTATGACAATTCTGTTTTGTGGAACGGGACGCTGCTTCCCATCTGCCCGAACATGATCGGCGGGATCCTGCTGTTTCCGACAGTGCTGGAAGAAAAGGCGGATCATATTTACGAGCAGGGGAAGAACCTGCCGGTGGCTTATGCTTCCAACAATGTTAATTCCGGTTCCAATGTGGCGAGGGGAAGCCTGAACCAGACGGAGAGCAAGAAACTGGACAATGGATATAAGTTTGCGTGGGAGTTCACTCCCAGCCAGGGAAACGGGAATATTGCAGCTGTGGCACTGACCAGTGCCCTGGGCGGGCAGAATGCTTTTGGCAGTGCGGCAGGGGATGCCAGCACGTTCCTGCTTCTGAAAAAGGTGGATATCGGGGATATCCCGAAGGCGAAGCAGATGACACTGTTTGAGGCGGTGGAACTGGATTTTGAAAAGAACCTGCTGTATTCCATCACCTTTGGGACTTCCAGTGTGACCATTACGAAGATCCGGATCCCGGTGTTTAACATCGGGCTGAATGAGAAGCTGGATGATACCACGTATACCGTACTGGAGGAACAGACACTGACAACGGAAAGTTTTACGTTCCTTGGGGATTACACGAAGTACGGGGAATTTATGGACGGACATGACGGATACTGGTATGGATTTTCCAATGAGCCGAATGCTTCCGGGGATGCGAAGATGGTGTGGATCCGGATCTCCAAAAAGGATTATTCCTTTACGGAGGGAAGCTGGACACTGTCCAAGGCGAAGCTGTCGGAAGTGGGCACAAGGGCAAAGGACGGTTCCTATCCGGAGCGGAATGTAAAATGCTGTGTGAGGAAGGGGTATCTGTATGTGCCTTCTTATGATAAGAAGGGAGTTTATAAGATCAATGTTGCAAATTCAGCGGATGTGACGCTGATCCCGCTGGGATTTACTTCCAAACTGAAATCCCTTGGGGAGGCTGGTTCCTGTGAGGTGTATATGACGCTTCTCGGTGACATGATCGTGGCAGGGGATTTCCAGATCACGGCGGATGACAGGGTGATCAAAACACAGGGGAGTGCAAGGTTTGAAGCCATGGCAACGCCTTTGTTCCAGTATAAGAACTTTGTGTTTATGTGGGGCGGCAGTTACGGGAAGGAGCACAGGTGTGCTTACCTTCTGACGCCTTATCTGGCAAGTATTAATAATCTTTCGTCAGCGGTGGTGAAGAATACGGACAAAACGATGAAGATCACGTATACGCTGACGGAGGAAACAATGTAGGTCTTTCTGCCGCAAGGCATGGAGATAGAAAACTTATTTACGGCAGTTCTCAGAAATGGAGGCTGCTTTTTTCATGGGAGGAGGATTCTGGCATGAAGGAATTTTGGAACTTTATTCAGATGGTTTTTATGGCTGTAGGCGGATGGCTGGGCTGGTTTATGGGAGGCTGTGACGGGCTTCTGTATGCCCTGATCGCTTTTGTGGTGATCGATTATCTGACCGGGGTGATGTGTGCTTTTGCGGACCATACGCTTTCCAGTGAGGTGGGATTCCGGGGGATCTGCAGGAAGGTGCTGATCTTTCTGCTGGTGGGAATGGCGAATATTTTGGATGTGGCTGTGATCGGGAACGGATCCGTGCTGAGGACAGCGGTGATCTTTTTCTATATTTCCAATGAGGGTGTGAGCTTGCTGGAGAATGCAGGACATCTGGGGCTGCCGATCCCGCAGAAGATGAAAGATGTGTTGGAACAGCTGCATGACAGAGGGAAAGGAAGTGATGGGGAATGAGACTGGTTGAAAGTTTTCTGACTAAGAATCCCTGCTATACTGCAGGGAGAAAAATTACTGTAAAAGGCCTGATGCTTCACTCGGTTGGATGTCCGCAGCCGAGAGCACAGGTTTTTCTTGATTCCTGGAATCACACTTCTTTTGGAAGTGCATGTGTGCATGGTTTTATTGATGGAAATGATGGAACGGTGTATCAGGCATTGCCATGGAACCACAGGGGATGGCACTGTGGCTCCGGTAGTAAGGGAAGTGGAAATAATACGCATATTGGTGTGGAGATGTGTGAGCCTGCCTGCATCCGGTACACAAGCGGATCTGGTTTTACCTGCTCCGATCTGGCGAAGGCAAGGGCATCGGCAGTGCGGACGTATGAAGTAGCGGTGGAATTGTTTGCCATGCTTTGTAAGAAGTTTGGTCTGGATCCGCTGGCAGATGGTGTGGTGATTTCCCATAGAGAGGGACACGCAAGGGGAATTGCTACAAATCATGGAGATCCGGAGCATCTGTGGAAAGGTCTGGGACTGCCTTATACGATGGATGGATTCAGGAAAGCTGTGAAGGCTGCTATGTCTGGGAAAGCTGAAGGGACGCAGGCTTCTGTGTTTCTGGGGATTTCCGATGAGAAGGCAGCGGAGCGGATTGGAGTGCTGTGTGCAGAGGATATGAAAACCAGTGGGATTCTGGCTTCGGTGTCTGCGGCGCAGTTTATTCTGGAATCGGGTTATGGCAGGACGGAACTGGCGCAGAAGGCAAATAACTGTTTTGGGATGAAGTGCGTGTTGTCTGGGAATACTTGGAATGGAAGTATCTGGGATGGAACCAATAAGTACCGGAAGAAGACGCAGGAGGATGATGGAACCGGAAAGCTGTACACGGTGACTGCGGATTTCCGGAAGTATGTCTGTGTGGAGCAGTCTATTGCGGATCATTCTGCTTATCTGCTGGGCGCAATGAATGGGAAGAAAAAGAGATATGCGGGACTGGCCGGGGAGAAGGATTACCGGAAGGCTGTCCGGATCATTAAGGATGGCGGCTATGCAACGGACAGTTTTTATGTACAGAAGATCTGTGCCATCATTGAGAAGTATGGGCTGACACGGTTTGATGGCGTGAAGGTGGAGAAAAAGGTCTGGTACCGGGTGAGAAAAGACTGGAAGGATGCTAGAAGTCAGGCAGGAGCATTTCAGGTGCTGGACAATGCAAAGAAATGTGCAGACGAGCATCCGGGATTTTCGGTGTTTGATGAGAATGGAAAGGCAGTGTACAGTTCCGTGGATAAGAAGCAGGAAGAGGTGTTTCGTCCGTATCTGGTTCGTGTGGAGATTTCGGATCTGAATATCCGGAAGAAGCCGGGAACGGATCAGGAGAAGGTTGGAAAATATACGGGTGTTGGCTGTTTTACTATTGTTGCTGAGGCTGACGGTGTCGGAGCATCAAAGTGGGGGCTGCTGAAAGCGTATGAGAAAGAGCGGAATGGGTGGATCTCGCTGGATTTTGTGACAAGAATATAATAGTGAGTGATGAGGCTTTGCATTGCGGCGGTGGTCGTGGTGTGAAGCCTTTTTTTGTTAGGGCAAAGCCCTGTTTGCCATTGTGGAGTTTTTGGTCGCTTTCAATATAACATCCGGAATCGAGGTATCTTTTTTTTCTGCAAAATCACGAACTTTGCTCATTTATAGATATCAGAAAAAGGAAGATACTTTGAGGAATCTTTACGAAAAGAAAAAAGAGAAGTTAATCTCATATATCTGCTTCTTGGCTAGTCTGGGATTAAAAGTAACAATCCTTTTTTCTGTTATCTTGAACTTTTTAATTTTTCCTGTTTCGGAGTCCTTGAATTTATATTCAAACTCATCTACACATTCTTTGATGCGGTACAAAAGTATTAAGCAGTTAAAAACAAAAATCCAAGAAGATATTTACTAATCTTATTGACATAGAACAAAAAATGAATATAATCATAGTTGAACAACTATTCAACTCCGATTATACGAGGTAAGTGTATGTCTAAACCGTCTTATATTTGTAATTGTGATGTGATTCATGAGGATATTGTGAATGATGTGAAATCCAAGATGCAACCCAAAGATGATTATATCCAGTTGGCATCTTTATTTAAGCTATTTGGAGATGGTACCAGAGTACAAATCTTACACGCTCTGGAACAGAGTGAGATGTGTGTATGTGATCTTGCTGTGCTACTGGGGGTAACGAAATCCGCAATCTCACACCAGTTAAAGGCATTGCGTCTTGCGAATTTGGTAAAATTCCGTAGAGAAGCGCAGATAGTTTACTACTCTCTGGCAGATGATCATGTGAAAGAGATTATTGATAAGGGATTTGAGCATCTATGGCAGAAATAATATTTTTAGCATTATAGTTGAGCAATTGAGCAACTAAACAAATTACAAGGAGGTCATTATGAAACGAATATTTTTATTAAAAGGCTTGGACTGTCCGAACTGCTCCGCAAAAATTGAAAAAGAAGTCGGAGAATTGG
>NZ_JAJCGR010000069.1:0-6416 GCF_020553125.1 Blautia sp. MSK20_18 | reverse complement strand
TATGCGCTTTCATCTCGGATATAGAATAACCGAGGATTCCCGCTTTAAATCCTAATATGCAGGATTGCATAAGTAAAGAAAAACCAGAAAATTTTGCGATATGTCGTGATTTCCGACAAAAGAAAAAGACAGGAAAACCTGTCTTATATGTCAAACGATTGCGAAAGCGATAAACGCAATCAACACCGTTAGACCAAGAAATGTAAACTCTGCCGCCGTCTCCTGATTCTCTTCATCACATGCCTGTACGGCTTTTGGCGTAAGTCCGGCAAAAAATACATAAATGGCTTCTGCCGGCCATAGGCACCACAGAGGGATTGCAATCTGTATACAGCATTTGATAATGCCAACTGCAACAGCGATTGCCAACAGCAGATAAAAACCGGCCTGATACCACCACGCTGCTTTCGTTTTCTGCTTTTTCATCTTCTTGACCTCTTCCGGCGTAAACTCTTTTTTGACTTCTGAGACCATCTCATCCCAGAGGGGTTTGTTTTTGTTGTCCATATCATTTTCTCCCTTCTTATTCCAAGTTGTATACAATATGCCGACTTTTCTGTTGCACAAAAAAGGCAGGCAGCACAAATCGCCGCCCGCTTTTCAGAAACTCGCTATCAGCAAAAATCCACACAAAACCATCATCGCATTCAGTATCCTACCAAATCCGTAATGCACTGTCAGCAAGGATACAACCAGGAACATAGAAAACTCTACCGCCTGTATCCATGCCGGGACTATCCACCCGACAAACGCCAGAAAGGCAATCAGGAATGTTGCGATGCAGTACCAAAAACACAAATTTTTAAAAATACCTCTCATCTTTCTCTTATCGGTAAGCAGGACTTTCTCCACCTCTTTCTGCTCTTTTCAGGATTTCTTCCAGTGTCACAGGCTCAAAATCCCACAAACACTGGCATACGCTGAAAGCCTGGCAAAGAGTTTCTTTTTTCTCTTCTTTTGGTACCCTGTCCTGATTGTACTCTTTCAGATATTTCTGAAACAATTTTTCATCAATGGTATTATGTAAATGGCCGTAAAGCATGATAGTTCCTTTGTGCTGGCCCTCCCACATCATATACGGACAATGCGTCAGAAGAAGTTTCTGGTTTCGGCCGTGGCACGGGTCAATCAGTTTTTTCGTCTGCACAATCTCAACAAACTGCTGCCGCACCCTCAGGTCACTGACATCGTCATGATTTCCAAGGATAAGATGTTTCCGACCTTTTAACTGCGCTAGCAGTTCCGGATGCATATGGTGATAGCCTCTTGAGCCTACATCTCCAAGGACATACACATCATCTCCATTTGTGACTTTTTTATTCCATTTTTTAATCTGGTCTTTATGCATTTCTTCCAAAGTAGAGAATGGCCGCTCTTTCCATTTGCCAGTTGCAAGCAGTGATTCTTGTCCAAAATGCAAATCTGCCGTATAAAAGTTCATTTTTTAACCTCCGATTCTTTTTTGGATGTTTCATTGTTCATTTACAATATGCTGGAATTTGAATGCGCACAAAAAAAACGCCGCCTGAAAATTCCAGGCGGCTGTAACCTCACAGAGTCAGTTTATTTTTACTTTTGGTCTGTCCAACCTTGTCTAAGATATACGCCTTTGCAACAGCAAATCTTTCACAGTCCGTTTTCCCCAGAGCCTTCTGTATTTGCTTCAATACGTTAATTGACAAAATATCGTATTGCATTAATTTTGCAAGGTCATCTTCTTTTCCTTCTTTAATCAAGTTTTCAGCCAGGTTCTTTCCTACTCTTTTTAAGTATGCTTTTGTTTCTTCCTGTTGTGAGATAGCATACTCGTGAAACGCAAAATATCGCTTATATTGAACATCTCCACCGCAGAATTTGTAAAGAGGTTCTATCTCTCCGTTTCTTTGTGAATTAACAAGATGATTGACTTTCCATTTCGCCGGCTGCGTCATAAGTTCTCTGAGCGGAAGCCATATTACCCGGGATGGTGTTATTATCTTTGTCGCGGTTGTATTTATGAAAACATCTTCTGGAATATCCTCAGTCGCAAGGACAATCTCCTGTGTCCGTATTTCACCCGCACCAAGTTCACGGAACGATTTCAGTGATGATGGGATAAAGAGCTTTTCTATGTAAGTACCAAAAAACGCATCTGGGTGTATGGATTGTGTTCCTTCGTTTATTTTTAATGAATCCAGCGTTATACAGTATGCAAAAGAATAACTAGTTAACTCTTTTATTGTTCCCGGGAGTTCCGTTTTAGTCAGATGCTTGTCGCCCCTAAAGCAACTTCGTCCAATCTGCTTTACGTTCTTTCCAAAGTGCATGGAACAAAGATTTACGCAATCGTTGAAGGCAAATTCGTCTATTTTTTCAACAGAATCCGGGAGCCATACAGAATTGATTGAATAGCAGTTTGAAAATGCACTTCTTGCGATTTCCCTGACACCGTCTTCTATTACTATATCGCCAGCCTTACGCTCAAAACACGCAACTACTCGGCTCATGTCTTTTGTGTATACAACATCATCTATGATTGTATATTCCGGATGGTTATTTCTGATTTCCGCATCATATTTTTTCAGATATCTCAGGTCTTGTTCATCCATATGGTCTGTATTTGTGAAAACCAGATGATTCGGCGGAGAATAAGGCGTGTTAGCGAAGAAAGAGCAATTTCTATTTATAATCATAGTTGCGTCTCTATTAAAGTCATAGAACGTCGCCATTGTTGTTGCATCTTCCGGGATGATATACTTTTTCGCATCCGCATCAAAATCACACGCGATAGAGCCGACCATTCGCACGCCATCCACAAAAGGCTTTTTCATACATGCCATGCTGGATGCCTTAAAAGCATCTGTTGAAACCCATATAACATCTTCCGTATTAATGACCTTGTCTGACTTACAGCCAACCAGTGCATCATCACGGATTGCAACGATGCCACTTAAGTCCAGCGGCTCATCCTCATTCAAGCAAAAAGCATTGAGCAGATGCATATTATTTCCCGCTTTTTCTATCAGCATTGACCCGGATGGATATTTCGGGTTTGTAGATATGATTTCCCGGACATTCGGAAACATCGTATTTGAAATCTGTATAGTTTTGATTCCGTCTCCGCTAATTTTCAGCCTCTTAACATTCGGAAATGGTGTTTCGTTGTCAAGATTCTTCAGATATATATGTTCCATGTCTCCAAAGTCAACCTCTTCCGCCTGCGGTTTTACCTGAATATCCATGCAGGCATCGCCTCTCATCAAAAACAGTACCCCATTTTTATCAATCCAGCCGTTTCCTGCTGCTTCCTGCTCCGTATTTTTTTTCATTTTATTTTTCCTTTCTTTGTTATATTTTTATATCCAATATGCACGAAACAGAAAAACAAAAAAAAGAGACAGACAAAAAGCCTGCCCCTCAAACGTCAGAAAACCCCTGCTGCCCCAACTACCAGCAGCATTCCGAACAGCAACAGCATCGACCCGAAAAAGATTTCATCTTTCTTTGGGTCCTCAGCGGATACTGCATTCGGAAGCAGCATCAGGGAGACGGCAAAACCAGCCTCACCAATCCACAGCAGCGGCAACGGCAACGGTCTGTATGATATCAGCCTCATCACAAGAACTGCGAATGCATACAGGGAATACACCCCAAGGATTCCTTTTAATAAGATGTGTTTGCCTGTTGCCCTCATTCTTTTCTCTCTTCTTTCCATATTACTCTTTCCTTTCTTCTTTTGTTTTTTTGCGATTTCAATATGCCGGAATTTACGAGGTACAAAAAACGGATTTCTTACCGCTTTTCTCACCGCTTTTCTCACCGTGAGAAAAAATCCTGCGTCTTTTCTGCCGCTGGCAGCCTTACTTCTTCGTCTTCGGTGCCCAGACGCCCTCCGCCGCCTGACGGCGCCTCCGGGCTACGTCATCCCTACTGTACACCTCCAACTTCTACTTTCTTCCCCCTACTCACATTTTTTTCTTTTTTACTTTATATCCCCTTTTTCAATTCCTTTTCTTTTTTTTGTATATCTTTATCTGTACATCTTTCTTTTCTTTTTCTTTTTATGCGTATCTTTATGTGTACATATCGCCTTGCTTTCGGAACGCAACTGCATCAACTGCCGCTAACTTTATTTCCGTGCATATGCTTGTTTGTGCATTCTTTTTTTTCTTCTTTTTTGCTGTATATGCTTGGCTGTATATTTCTTTATGCCTGGATACCCTTGCATGCACATTCTTTTTTTATGTATACCCTTGCGTATATATTTAATTTCACAAAGTGCATATGCTTGCTGGACGTTGTATATTTTTTTATGTATATCTTTATGTGTGTATTTTGTTGTTAGAAGTGTATATACAAGGCTGCGTATTTATATATAAAAATGCATATCTAAAGCGGATGTATAAGAAAGAGAAGTGCATACACTATGTTGCCCACTTTTTTTTGCCGGCTGCTGTCGGCAGGATACTTAAAATGTACACACATGCATGCACACACAAAAAGCCTTCCCAGCGGGCAGGCTATATTTAAAAAAATGTATACATTTGCCGGCATATTTTTTCGGTGGTTTTATGTATACACATGCATACGCTATTTTCCTCCTCTCCCAATTTTGCCGGCATTCTTCCGCAGCAGGCATACCCACAAAAATACCCCTCTCCCGCCTTCAGCCATATATTTTTTGCACCTCTTTTTCTTCGTAAATCCAAACGGCAGACAAAGGTGGCAGTTAAGAAAAATACTTCACAAGACGAAACAGGAAGAAAAATCGTGCAAAAGAAAAAGTAATAAACATCCACTTCAATTTCATCAGGATAAAGAGCAAAGAGGCAACCGCAGAACAAAAGAAAACAGAAAAAATATAAAAATAAAAGAATTTATAGAAACAAGAAAAATGTTTTCGTAAACCGCGGTTTTCCCCGCACGTCGATAAAAAACAAAAGAAAAATAAAGAAAAGCAAAGGGTAAATAAAGATAAATATACAAATTCTATTTTCAAATTAAAAAGATAGAAAAAATGGATATTTTACAAGAACAAAACGAAAAAATAAAAAAATAAAACAAAAAAACAAACAAAACAGAAAAATATTAAAAAAGATATTAAAAAAGATATTAAAAAAGATATTTCAGAAGGGTTTCCACTTTTAGAAAAAGGTTATTAGATGGACGTAGCCCGAAGGCGCCGTCAGGCGGCGAAGGGCGTCTGGGCCGAGCTAAAAGAAAACCAACCGGCAGCAGGCATAAAATCGTTTCAAACATGCGTGAACGCTTATTTTTTGAAACTTTGGATTAAATATTTAGTGAGAAATCAAAATGGAATGTGGAACAATGTGAAAGAAAATAAAAAGAACAAAGAAAAAAAGCAAAAAAAGCAATTTATCTCAAGTTGTCACTTTAATTTTTTTTCATTCATTTTTTATTTATTAGGATATCAAAAAAAACCAAAATCTCATTCTGGTAAAGCAAGATTACCAGAATTAATCCTACCAAAATGTTGTTTATATTTTTGCATCTTTTTGAACAATGAAAAAAGTATATGTATAGATATACACTTTTCTGAACGATATAAAATCCAGCATATTTCTTTTAACAAACAAAAAGAAAGGGGATTAAATCATGAGAAAAACAACAGATATTAACGGATTGAAGGATGTGGCAAGAATGATGCTTTACCTCCCGATTGCGGAAACAGAGTTTGACTTCATTGTAAATCATCCAGTATTCCAATCGCCATATTGGTTTGACAATGAAAAAATTATCAATATCAAAGATTCAGAAGGAGCATTTAAGGAAGCCTGCGCCGCATATGAACAGAAAATAGATAAGACAGAAGAACCACTTATGCTGATGTATATATTCCGTCCTTCATATTATTTAACTTTTCTCAAGTTCAGCCGGCGCTTCTGGTCAGCTAATGATTTTGCAAAGGTTCTTTCAGAGGCCTGGGTTGAAGAGGAAAACCCAAACGGAGATGTAAATGTACCGGTATCGCTATCTGCGAAATGGTTTAAACAGTGTCCAAAAGAAGCGTTAATGAATTGTGAGGAATATGACACATACTTATGTCTTCCTGACTCATTTGTTGTATATCGTGGTGTTGCAATTGGAAGAAATCCGGAGGGAATGTCGTGGACCAGAGAGCTTGATGGTGCCGAATGGTTTTCAAAAAGATTTGGAGAAGATGGATACATCATTAAAGGCATTGCATACAAAAAAGATGTTTTAGCATATTTTTCCAGGCGGAATGAATCTGAGGTGCTGATTTCTGCTAATGATGTACATGATAAGATTATCATCAAAAATGCTGATGACCTGATAGCATGTTAGAAGAGAGTGAACTACTTGGCAATTAAATTACCGAGCATCTGATGTGCGGAGCCTGGGCCCCGTAGATTCAGGGTGTGTCCATACCACCACTACTGTTTTTTACGCAGCTA
>NZ_JAJCGR010000068.1:0-6578 GCF_020553125.1 Blautia sp. MSK20_18 | reverse complement strand
AAGCATACACAAAGAAACAGTAAGCGGTATTCGTGAGAATCCGCATTATCTCGATTTGAGTATGTTTAATCACATTTTGAGTGGCAGAAAATATTATGGAATTAGGTGAAGGACTGAAGAAAATTTTACTGGCGGGTATTGGTACAGCAGCAGTGACAGCAGAGAAATCTAAGGAGATCCTGGATGAGCTGGTAAAAAAAGGAGAGCTTACTGTTGAGCAGGGAAAGGTCCTCAATCAGGAGCTGAAGCACAATATCAAGTCAACTGTTAAGACAGCAGCAGATTCCGTGAAAGAATCCGCAGCCAGAAAGAACGAGCAGGAGGAGCTTAAGGCGACGATCTCCAAGCTCACACCGGAGCAGCTTGCAGCTGTGAAGGCACAGATCGAGAGCATGCAGGCTGAGGCAGCTGCAAAAGAGGAAGAAGTACCTGTAGCAGAGCCTGTTGAGGATGCAGCCACAGAGACTGTTGAAGAAGAGAAAACAGAAGCAGCCGGCGGGAGTGAGGAAGCTCCGGAGGCAGAATAAAAAGAGACTTCTGAGAAAACAGCAGAACTCATGGAAGAAGCCGGACAGAACAAGACGGTGGAACAGAAACAAAAAGGCAGTTTAAGCACAAAGAGGAAGTATGAAAGCTGTCAGAGAATTAATAACGTAAACGGAGAATTTTATGGCCAGAGAAGAACAGGAGAAAAAAGAAAAAAGCGGATATGGAGAACGGCTGAGAGAGATCACAGCCGTTCTGAAAAAGCATGCCATTACCCGGGGTGTTTCTCCTGAGAAGCTCCGGCTCATACTGGAAGACCTGGGCCCAACTTATATCAAGTTGGGTCAGATTATGTCCCTGCGTTCCGATATTTTGCCCAAAATATACTGTGATGAGCTGATGAAACTCTGTTCCGATGTGCCGTCCATGCCTTTTTCACAGGTGATAGAAGTTCTGGAGGAATCCATGGGCTGTCCATGGCAGGAGGAATTTCAGCGCATTGATGAGAAGCCCCTTGGAGCTGCATCCATTGCACAGGTGCACCGGGCAACTCTGAAAACAGGGGAAGAGGTTGTGATCAAGGTTCAGCGAAAAGGAATCTATGAGACTATGGCCCGGGATATCGGACTGATGCATAAGGCAGTGCGTCTGATGCCACCGGTAAGTATCAAAGGCATGGTAGATCTGAACATGGTCTTAAGTGAGCTGTGGACCGTGACCCAGGAGGAGATGAATTTTCTCACAGAGGCAGCCAATATGGCGGAATTTGCGAAGAAGAATAAAGATGTGGCATTTGTGAAGGTGCCTGTTCTTTATCGCGAATATATTTCACCACATGTTCTGGTGATGGAATATATTGACGGCTTTGCGATCAATGACCGGGCAGATCTTCTGGCGAATGGATATGATCTCAATGAGGTCGGAACGAAATATGTGGATAATTTCATCAAACAGGTGATGGAGGATGGCTTCTTCCATGCAGATCCTCATCCCGGAAATGTACGGATTCAGGAGGGAAAGATCGTCTGGATCGACATGGGAATGATGGGGCGTCTTACAGAACACGACCGTCAGCTGATCAGCGAAGCCATAGAAGGTGTTGCCATGAACAACATCGGCAAGATCCAGGATGCGGTCCTGGCTCTTGGGGAGTTTAAAGGCAAACCGGATTCCAGCAAGCTTTATGAGGATATCCGCGGACTTATGGAGAAATACGGTACTGCGGATATGGGGAACATTGATGTGGCTGAAGTGATGGTGGACCTGATGGAGGTCATGAAAGAAAATAAGATCATGATGCCTCACGGACTGACTATGCTTGCAAGGGGGCTGACTCATGTGGAGGGGGTTCTGGCTGAGATATGTCCGGACATCAATATGACACAGATTGCTGCGGCAAGGCTCAAGGAGCAGCTGTTCAGCAATGGGAACTGGAAGCGTGAGATAAAAAAAGAAGGAAAAAATCTTGCCTGGTCCCTGAAACGTGCAGTGGATATTCCTTCTCTGGCAGCAGATTTTCTTCAGGGCTGTATGAAAGGGCAGACAAAGATCAATCTGGATCTTCATGCCTCGGATGATCTGGCGTGGCTTTTGCGGCGGCTGGTGCGGAATATTGTGATGGGGCTGTGGGTGATGGCACTTCTGATCAGTTCCAGCATTATCTGTACTACAGATATGAAACCAAAGCTGTGGGGGATTCCGGCGTTGGGGGCTTTTGGCTATGTGTTTGCTTTTATTATTGTTTTGTATGTGTTTATCAAGCATTTCTTTTCAGGAAAAAAATAAAAGACGGAGATCATTTGCAGAGTCTGCGGGATGGTTTCCGTCTTTTTTTGCTGTTATGGAATTGTTTCGGTCTGCTGTTATAACTGCGATTAGGAGCTATCATCTTCCGACCAGCTGGTAAAGGACGGAGTGCGGGTGTTTGGTCAGGTGTAGATGGTTCCGCTGTAGGCTTTGCGGAATTCCCTTGGGGTGTAGCCGGTTCCCTGGCGGAAGTAGTTGCAGAAGGAGGGAGCGTCCCGGAAGCCGCAGGAGAGAGCTGCTTCTGTGATGGTGCAGGAGGAGGAGCAGAGAAGCTGGGCTGCCATCTGGAGGCGGTGTTTCAGGAGATATTGTTTTGGGGAGGTGTTTTCATGTTCCATGAAGATCCGGTAAAGATAGGAACGGTCGATTCCTACGTAGTGTGCCACGTCTGAAATCTGGATGGGGTAGGCATAGTTGTTTCTAATGTATTCGGAGGCTTTCTGAAAGTACAGGTTTGAGATGTCGGTCCTGCTTTCGGAGGGCTTTTTTTGCATGTCGGATAATATCAGGAGGAGGTTTCCTGTGGAGGCAAGGTCGTTTCCGTTGTTTTCGGAAAAGGTGTCAAGTAGGCTTTGCATGTGGGTGAGGAGGCTGTTTTGCCGGGAGGGTGTTTCCGGGGTGAAGATTGGGGTGTCGGAAAATACGGTTTGTTTCAGGATTTCTTTGCAGGCGGAGCCGTCAAAGCCTGCCCAGGCATAGCTCCAGGGGTCGGAGGTGTCGGCGCGGTAGTAGATGGAGTCCATGGGGCGGATGAGAAAGGCGTCGCCTGCTTTCAGATGGTAGGTGTGGCCGCTGCACTGGTAGATGCCTTTGCCGTGGAAGATCACGTGGAGAAGGTAGTGTGGGCGCATGGCCGGGCCGAAGGAGTGGTTCGGACCGCAGTCTTCCTGGCCGCAGAAGTAGACGGAGAGGGTGTGCTGGGTTTGGGTTTCTTTGGAATCGTTTTTCATTTGGGTGGGCCTCCTGTTTTTGGGTTATTCAACAAAAACGCAATTTTGGGTCACAAAATGGGATGGAATGTTGTATGAGGTGATTATACAATATTGGGTGTGGGAAGGGCAAGGATGGATATGGATATACGGACGCCCGTGAGGTGTGTGCTGCCTGTCGGCGGGGCTTCGTCGGGGGCTGACTTCTAAGCCGCTGAAAATCTGCTAAAAGCGCTTTAAAAATTCTCGAACTCGCGTCTGAAGCCGCTCAGACAGCGAGAATTTTTGAAGCAACGCAGATTTCCACCGGCTAAGAATCAGCACCCCTCCTGCAGAGTCCGCCGACAGGCAGCACACACCTCACGGGCTGGTATTTCAGGGCGGAAGGGATAGAGTGGCGATGGCGGGAGGGATTACAGGTGAGGAGGGAAGGGGATGGAGAAAATGTGGCTGGCGGAGAGGGGATTTGGTTCAGAGTGGGAATGGTGGTGTTTTCCCGGGAGTTGGATGAGTCATCAGCGCTACGCTGGATGACTGGGACGAAAGGCAGAGTTTCCCTGTGGTCTGCCGGGGAAGAATGGGTCGAGGCGTTTCGCTGTCGACTTGGAGGTGAGTTGTTGTGGCAATGCAGTGGCGCCGGGATGAGATATCAATACATAGGAATATAGAGGAACACAGCGGAGCAGGATGAATACATCGGTGTAGCGTAGCATTATCAATACCGTAGAATACATCGCCGTGCCAATACATTAACACATTTCCACAGCGTACGACAATATAGCGTGCCCGGAAAGGGGGAGTGCGAGGGGGAAAAGCGGGCTTCGCAACTCTGAGTGCTTTCTCCCTCGCAGATTTCCTCCGCTTTGAAAAGCGGATAAATTTACACTAATACCCCCAAAAATAACCTCAACATTAAAAAAATAGATTTACATATAAAAGGAGGAGCCTCAACATGAAAACAACTATATTAAAAAACGAATTCTGGTACGGTGGTGCAGTCTATGAAGGCTACCGCCAGCCCGTAGGTGCAGACGACATTGTGGACTGGGATTTCCGCGAAAACCCAACCCACAATCAGATCATGCCTTTATTCCTTTCCTCGAAAGGCCGCTACATCTGGAGCGATGCAGGTTTTCACATTTCTTTCAGAAATGGTGAGATCCTGGCGGAAGGTCCGGAACCTATCATTCTGAAAGATGGCTTCAATGATCTGCGAGGTGCATACCTGGCAGCCATGAAAGCGCATTTTCCATTTCATGAGATCAAACTTTCAGACAGGTTTTTCAAAGTACCGGTATACAATTCCTGGATCGAACTTACCTATTATCAGACCCAGAAGAATATCCTGAAATATGCAAAAGGTATTCTGGAAAATGGTTTTCCATCCGGTGTTCTGATGATCGATGATGGCTGGTCTCCTTATTATGGAAGGTGGCAGTTCAGGGGGGATAATTTCAAGGATGCGAAGGCGATGCTCAAAGAATTGCATGAGATGGGATTTTCTGTGATGCTGTGGATCTGTCCGTTTATTACTCCGGATACGTTGGAGTTCCGGGAGGCTAGGGATAAGCATTTTCTGATTGAAACTCCGGAGGGAAAACCTCGTATCCTGGAGTGGTGGAATGGGTATTCTGCAGCTTTGGATCTGACGAATCCGGATGCGATGAAGTGGCTGAAGGATCAGCTGGATGTTCTGACGGATATGGGTGTGGATGGCTTTAAACTGGACGCGGGTGATCCTTGTTATTATCATGCGGGTGATAAGCTGTTCCGTGATGTTTCTACGGATGAGTTGTCCAGGCTTTGGGCTGAGTTTGGAGAGCAGTTTGCGTTTAATGAGCTGAGAGTGTGTTTCCGGGCCGGGGGTTATTCTCTGATGCAGAGACTTTGTGATAAGCAGACGAAGTGGGATGAGAGTGGTATTGCGGGATTGATCCCGGATACGTTGCTCCAGGGGCTTACTGGGCATCCTTTTGGCAGTCCGGATATGATTGGCGGGGGTGAGTATACCTGCTTTTTGAATGGGAATGAGAATGCGTGTACGCCGGAGATGTTTGTGCGGTATGCACAGATCGCGGCTTTGATGCCGGTGATGCAGTTTTCGGCTTCTCCGTGGAGGGTGCTGCCTGAGGCGGATTTTCAGAAGGTTAAGGCTGCGCTGGCGCTCAGAGAGAAATGTCTGCCGGAGATTTTCAAGGCTGTAGAGTGTGCGAAAGTTACTGGTGAGCCGATTGCCCGTTCTATGGAGTTTGTTTTCCCTGGACAGGGTATGGAGAGGGTGATGGATCAGTTTATGGTTGGTGATGCGCTTTTGGTGGCGCCTGTTTGGAAGCAGGGGGAGGTTGTCAGAAGTGTGACTTTGCCTGAGGGGCAGTGGAGGTGTGTTAGCCTTGGAGAGACTGAGGGTGATGTACTGAATGGTGGCCGGAATGTGGTTCTTGGTGAGAATGATGGGCTGGTTGTTTTGAGGAGAGTGTAGGACAACGCACAACAATTGCGTGCCCGGAAAGGGGGAGCGCGAGGGGGAAAAACGGGCTTCGCAACTCTGAGTGCTTTCCCCCTCGCAGATTTCCTCCGCTTTGAAAAGCGAAAATACTATATCTAAAAATACTATATCTAAATAAATAACAATTTTCCCAAGCTTTTCATCACAAAAGCGAAATATCCTCCTCCGGAGGAAGCAGCTTCTTAAAAAATCGATACAACAGCATCGAATTTATAAAAGCTACAAGTCCAAATCCAAAGAAAAACCAGCAGCATGCGTAAAGTGGCTGTAGCTTTGCATCGAGATATGTCATATACAATGGAAAGATCGTGATCACCGCAATGGCGATCGTTGTGGGGAAATGCATAAATGCCAGCAGAAATGCATTTCTGCAAAGTGCCCCCAGTGTATTAGCAAAGGTTGCGATTACCGGGAATATGTATAAAGTAAAAATTATCAGCAAAGTCAGAACCCCCACAGAAAGATAAAACAGCATATGTGCAGCGCTTCCTTCTGCATGGAGCAGAAAGCGGATATTCAGGATGAGCATGGTTCCGGCAGCAAGGATCAGCAGCCATATGATCAGTGACTGTTTGAAGTTTTCCTTAAAAGCTCTGAAAAATGTTTTCGTTGTGCCGTTGTTATTCCCTTTTACTGTACGCATCATGCAGTGATAAAGGGCAGTTAGTGATGGCCCAATGGTGATCACGGGGATGCAGCAGAGAATAAAAAGAAGATTGGCGATCACGATGTCACCCAGCTTGTTGAGAAATACATGGACGACATTATCTTCATTTAAAAGATTCATAACGAAATACCGTTACTGAAAACTTATAAAAAGTTATAAACTTCTATGTTTCATTCCTACTTCA
>NZ_JAJCGR010000067.1:0-6758 GCF_020553125.1 Blautia sp. MSK20_18 | reverse complement strand
TTTTACGGACGGCTACTGACCCCGCTGTCTATTCAACAAGCGGAACGTCTCGTCCGGTGGAATTCGTCGATATAGAACCAGGTTGTTTTATGTTTGGAACGGTTGGCCGTAACACGGTTCCACACCGCATCCTGCATGATCAAAAGCCCGATTTCCTTTAAGGCTTTTCCCAGTGATTTAAGCTGGAAACACAGTACCCGGTGTTGATCCATTTGGATATTGGAACGGTGGTTGAACACGTTAAGGGAACCATTGACATAGATTTCCAGCGCAGTTGCGATATTCTGTGCCTCCGGTTCAGACTGTTTCAAAAGCAGCTCGTAAAGATCGCCTAAGATCGGCATATTTTCCGGGCATGGGTCCTGCAGGTATTCCCGGTACACCAGTCTGGTACAACGGTCGATGATCGTCCTTTCAATAGGGGAAAGCCCTTCTTTGCCGCCGATGATAAGGTCACACAGCGACAGAATAAAATCACTTTTCAAAGTGATCGGGTTTTCATCATCGGAATAGTCCAGATTGATGTCCATAGGGTTAATGTAGTTTGTGGAAGTAGGGGAAATATCAATGACCTGCCCCTGGGAACCGAACTGCTGCACCAGCGGCCCATACTCATTTTCCGGGTCAGCGATAATGATGTCGTCCTCCGTCAGAAGGAACACATTGACGATCTCACGCTTGGCAGAGAAAGATTTACCGCTTCCTGGGGTACCGAGAAACAGCCCATTGGGGTTTTTCAGCGTTTTTCTGTTCGCCATGATCAAGTTATTGGAAAGGGCGTTCAGGCCGTAATACAACGCCTCGCCCTCCTGGAACAATTCACAGGTGGTAAACGGTACAAAGATCGCTGTGCTGCTGGTCGTAAGCCCGCGCTCAATTTCAATCTGGTTCGTACCAAGAGCAAGCGAGGACATAAGCCCCTGTTCCTGCTGGTAATCCAGCCGTTTTAAGGCACAGTTGTATTTCTGTGCCACACCCGAAGCGGCAAAAATATCATTGAACAGCTTTTGGCGTTTGGCAGCGATATTTTCCACCAGTACCGTCACAAGGAACATGCGCTCATTGCGGCTCTGTAAATCCTGCAAAAGATTTTTTGCTTCCTCTCCATAGGTGGCAAGGTCGGTGGGAATGATGTCCATATCATACCCGGATCGGACCGCTTTCTTTTGTTCCTCAATGGTCATTTTCTGCAGGTCCGACATTTTACGCTTGATGTTTCGGATTGCCTGTGCCTGGTCGATAGACTGAATATGCAAGTTGACAGTCACGGCGTCGTTTAAGTCAAGAAGATCCGCTAAAAGCCGGTCAGTAAGCTCCGGCGCCAAAATCTGCAAAAAGGAGACGGCACCGGAATGGTCGCCTACCCGGAATGTCTTTCCATCCTTTGAAAAAGACAGCCCGGATGGGGAAATGAAGTCTTTGGTAGAAAGACCGGTCTTAGGCAGATCCGACCACTGGAAATGAAACTTTTCCTGACCGTCCGGGTGAAGCTGGCCGTGAAGAAGTTCCAGACGTTCCAGTCCGTTTAAGGATCTTGACTGGACTCCAAGGGTTTTGAAATTTGCCAGCACATCCGTTTCAATGCGTTCCAGACGCATTTTCGCAGTACGCAGGTCATCTGCCTCGATCCCAAAGGTAATGTATTTGCGTTTGGTGAGACCGTTATTTCCTTTCTGCAACTGGTTCTTTAACATATCCCCGTATTCCTTGCGGATTCCGTCATACTCGTCGCCGCGGGGAGGGATTTCAATGCTTCTGGTAAAATCCTGCATATTGGCCCGCTGGTTGATAAAGGTAAGCTGCACATGGATCGAAGCATCGAAGTAATTTAAGAAATCGCAGTAACCCTCGAAGATCTGTGCTTTATCATCTGCCTGTGCAAGCTGATAGTTAATATCAAAAAACTGTACCGTTTTGGTGTAAAGGGTATCGGTCAACCGGCAGATCCCATCCCGGTACATTTCACGGTAGGGAATGCTCTGCTGGACCGTCTGCGGGGCATCTGCTTTCAGCCCGGCAAAAAAGCCGCCTTTTTTAGACGGCTTGGAACGGGCAGACTTAGTTTTGCCCTGCTTTGCAACGGCTCTGGTCTTTTTGGCCTGCCTGATATTTTTTTGCAGACGCTTTTCCTGAGCTTCCTGCTGCTTGTTTTTTGGCAATCTTTGTAACCTCCTTCTTTGACATAGATTTATACAGGTTATCCGTCCTGTATGGACGGTTCTTCGGCCAGAGCTTATAACGGAGCCGGTTCTTCAAGATCTTTTCTGCCGGCTGTCCGTCACGCTCATACATGGCGAAGAAGAAAAAGGGCATCATCAGCCCGATCATCAAAAGTACAGCCGCCGAATTGCCGATCGCCCCGCGGGTAAAGAAATACACCGGAAGGCCGACAAGCCCGGCAAGACTGAAACAAATAAGCTGGCGCTTCGTCAGATTGAAGGCCAGCTTGGTTTTAACTTTGGTTAAATCCTTTGGTACAGGTACATAAGGCATCTATACACCTCCCATCGTAATATAGTTTCCGGCCCATTACCGTGCACCGAATTCGCGTACCGGTTTCTCCGAAGCCGGACATTCCCGCACTTCCTGAGCCGCATTTTGCAGCCGTGCCAGGACAGAAACAGCCGGTCCTCTCTGACACAGGTATTCCTGGCTATCTCGGATTCCGGCAATATTTTCCCGAATATCCATATCCACGTCGAACACATCCGAAACCGGTAAAAGCCAACGGTCTGCAAAGTATTTCAAAGGATTCTCAAGCGCCAGCACATCATCCAACATTTCATCCCCGAACTCAAACTTTGTTGTCAGATAGGAATACGCCTCCTGCATGGCTGTAATTTCAGCAGCTTTTTCAATTAAGGATTCCTTATCTCTTGACATAAGGCTTTCCCGGTAAGCAAAGTAATTCTGTCCCAGCCGTTTCATCAGGAGTGTATATTTGTCCTGTGCGGAAGCTTCGCTTGTGAAATGTTCAAATTTTTGCTCTGCATCAATTTCTTTGAGAAGATCGCAGATCGGGAAACTGTGTTCATGGTTATTTTCTTCCCAACACCATCGGGCTACATCCAACGGGTCCTGAAAAGAAAGAAGCGCCTCTACTTCCGCCGGAGTAAATACATGCTCAACCTTCAGATAATAGTGGAGTTCCGAAAGTCCCTGTAACTCGTAAATACTGCCGATGTTCTGTGCATCCAGCATATCCGCATGAACCTTCAAACACTCGTCCAACCGTTCCATAAGCAGCGGCTTTGCATCTTGTTCTATCAAAATCACCCCTTTCGCTCCGGCATAGTCAGCGTACAGTTCACTTCATTGCCCCATACATCCCAGCCGGGTGTCTTTTGTCTTGCAAACAGTTCCACTCTGGGCTGATCGCCCATGAGTTTTACGATCTTATCCCGCACCTCGTCCGGTTTCTTGCTGTGCTGCTCAATATGGGAGATCACAAACTGATGGATTCCCGCACACTGGCGTTTCGGTCGGCCTCTGGTTGCCAGCAGGCAGACCTCCGCATTGGATCGGGTCCAAAAGCCCATGCCATAAAACCAGCTATCCGCTTTCCGGTTCTGTTTGAGCCATAGAAAAGCCAGCGTTTTATATTTGAACCCCCAGGCGTCGATCACCCGGAAGGCTTCATTGAGCTGTGGGAAGGTCGCCCACAGAAAGAGAGCGCTGTCTTTTGCGGCAAGTTCCGATACCGGCAGGGCACAGATTTCTTCAATGCTCATCGTGGGGTAATGGTTTTCCGCAACGCCGCTTCCATGTTTCCTATCATAGCGCCAGGGCGGATCGGCATAGATAATGCCGTACTGTTTCGTTTCCGGCATTAGCGAGCCTGCTCATTCTTAGATGGGGCAGGTTTGGCCGGCTGTTCTTTGACCTTACCGGCATTTTCCTTCAATGCACCGGTCAGGGAAGGTTTTTCCGCAGCTCCCTTTGTTGCTTCAAGAGTTGCTTGCAAATTTTCAATAGCCTGCCCATACCCATCGATCAGAGCGTCATTAAGCTGTTTGCGGAACTCTGCCGTAACCGGCCAGCAGACATCTTTCCAGTTGCCTCCCTTATCCTGGGTTGCGGGCATATTGACATACAGCCCCTTTTCACTGGAACAGATACGGAAGCCGTCAATCTTAAAGCATCCGCCAATCGTAACATTGGCAAACGCCAGCAGGTTTCCCATTGGGGCGATCGGACGCACGCGGACATCCAGCTTCATGCCGTTTGTCATTTCCGGCGTCTGTGTCTCCGGCGCCATTTTTTCTGTATTGGTTTTACTCATATATAAAATCCTCCTTTTTAGAATTGGTTTTGTTCATGCTATCTTGCATTAAATATGGATTTGGATAACGAACCTGTCTTAAACAGGGCAAAGGCCAGCAGTACCGTATAACCCGCCGTTCCCCAGATCGCGCCGTGCACGTCGCCGGACGATGGGATAGACTGGACCAGCACTGCATAAATGGCAACACAGATCAGAATCAAAAAACCCTGAAAACCCAGGGCAAAAAGGGAACGCAGATACCCGGTTCCCATTTGTCCCCATTCCCGGTTTGCCATTGTGGAAAACGGGATCGGTGCAAGGCTCACGGTTAAATAAATCTCGATCATACGGCCATATACAATGACAAAGATCACGATGGACAGTACCCACATACACAGATTGATGATGTTGGTTTCCAGCCACAGTCCAATCAGTTCCCACATTCCCATTGCTTCAAGCTGGGTTTCCAGATCAGACAACGCCGCCTGCACATCCAGGTTCCCGTTTATGACACCGGCACTTTGCGACACCACATTTTGGGCCACATCAAAGACCGCCATCACAATCGTAAAACAGTTGGTGAGCAGGTAAGTGGCAACAAAAGTCTTGAAAATCCACTTGAAGATGTTGAATGTATCGAATTCGTGCATGTTGTTCTTTTCGAGAATCATCTGGATCAGTTCATACACCAGAACAAAGGTCAGGATCATGCCCGCAATGGGAATGACGACGGTTTCCGAAAGATTTTGGATCATGGAAAATACGCCGCCATTCCAGCCCTGCGGGGTCTGTCCTACTTGATTTGCCACATCCGCAACCTGATTGTTGACGGAGTTGAAAATGCTGGTGTACTGTCCGGTGATCGCATCGATCAAGCCCTCTTTAATCCAGTCTGTTATCCGTTCAAACAGACTGCCCATAAATCAGCCCTTAACCGAACAGGCCGGAAAGCAGCGGAATCAGCGTTGCACCAACCAGAGCGATACCTCCGCCTGCCATAAGCTGCTTGATCCCCTGGGATTTTGCACCTGGGTTATCATTTCCGTAACCTTCGAGAAGGTTTACAACACCCCATGCGCCCAGACCTGCGCCCAGGGCGATCACAAGGATCTTCAAAGTATCAATCGCGCTTGCAAAAAATGCCATAATGTTCCTCCTTTAATTTCAGAAATTTTAATTTGTGATATGGCCGTATCAGGCCGGAAACAAAAAAAGCCGCCGCACTGTTTTTAGAAAAAAATCTGTTTCAAACAGCACGGCGGCATGGGGCAGGAAGAATCCTGCGGTTATTTACTTTTCAGGGAGAATCACGAATCCTCAAAAAATCCTCCTTTCATCATGACAAAAACAAAGCCTGCCGGGGCATCATGCTTTGACAGGCAGGAACAACTCTATAAAGTCTGGGAAGCCAGATCTTCGGCTGTGACTTCATAATTGCGGTATCGTTCACCGGGACGCATCGGCATCCGGGTAGAAAGAAACTTTTCGATATTAAAAGCGTTCTTCTCATTAAAATCGGAAAGCAGTTTGTAATTTGGGTGTTTGGTTATATCATATTTCCGGGAGAGGAACGGCCGCACACCCCTGATCTGTAGCAGACATTTACCCCCGTCCATGACCGCCAGTTCATCCACCGACATCAGATCCTTTCCCAACTTTTGAAAATTTTGTCCGTGGGATTCCTGATTGCCCTTTGTGACACTGGTATTATACAGGTCGATGGTCTCTTTCCCCAATAGGGAGTTCCAGCTTTTTAAGGTGGTTTCTTCTTTGCCTCCTAAGAAAAGAGAGGCGTCACAGTTACCGATGATGGTGTCCATGTTGTCTTTATACAGGGCTTTGAGCTGGCTTTGCGCCTGCAGCACCAGGCAGGCAGAGATCTCACGGCTTCGGATGGTCGCCATAAGACGCTCCAGATTCGGGATCTGCCCGATATTTGCCGCCTCGTCGATCAGGCAGCGCACATGGATGGGAAGCCTGCCCCCATACACATCATCCGCCCGCTCGCACAAGCGGTTAAACAAAATGGAATAGATCAGACTGATCAAAAATGCAAAGGTTCCGTCCGTATCACTCATAATAAGGAAAAGAGCAGTCCGTTCATCTCCCAGCATATCCAGATCCAGTTCGTCATACATGGTAATTTCCCTGACTTCTTTAATGTCAAAAGGAGCCAGTCTGGAAGCACAGGAAATAAGGATCGACTTCGCTGTTTTTCCGGCAGCGAGCTTATATTTCTTATATTGACGCAGGGCAAAATGATCCGGGTCTTTCTGTTCCAGCGCGTCAAAGAGAAGGTCAACGGCATTTTTGAACGACTCATCATCCTCACGGACTTCCATTGCGTTCAGCATTTCTACCAGTGTGGCAAAATTCTGTTCGTTTGCCGGAGCCTCATAATAGATATATCCGATCAGTGCCGTATAGAGCAGGGTTTCTGCCTATAGTGATAGGTAAGGTTTTGATATTATCTCCACCTTTTCCCCCACTTCAC